>CAJXHA010000022.1 GCA_913053615.1 uncultured Bacteriovoracaceae bacterium
GAGTTTTTTTTTAATTTACAATAACTTCCAGAATTCGAGGACGAAGTAGTTGTGTCTTTTGCTCGGCTTCTCCGTTGGTTCCGTTATTTCCATTTTGGCCATTTTGACCATTATTTCCATTATCACCATTGTCACCATTATCACCGTTCTCTCCATTTTCACCATTTTGCCCATTCTGACCGTTCTGTCCATTTTGAGCATTTGTATTAGGGAGTGGTTTGGCCTTTGGTTGAGCTGGAATCGCGACAATTGCAGTTAGGGTATAAGTGGCCCTACCTTTTAGACCTACTGAGATGACTTTAAATAATGAAGGAGAAGGACCAAATTTAATTCCAGCTTTATCGAATTTCGCAAATACATCATCAAGTTCTTGAGAGCCAATTATATTTGCATTATTAATCCAGTAATTTTTAAAGTCTTCTACAGTATTGAAATAAACGGGATTATCCGGGTTATTCTTGTATTCAAAGAAGTCGAGAATATCTTGTTCTTCTAGATTAGGAATGATGATTCTAAGCATTTTATCAGTAATTTTGTTTAGATCGATCATAAGTGAGCCATAAGTAGTAAATTCATTTTTAATAATCTCTACTAAATCATCTTTCCATAGTGGTAAAGAGTAGATTTCTTCGAATGAACTCATTGGAGCATGTTTTGGTTTTAACTCTGCTTGGTCAAATTCATTAAGTGCTCCTACATCTCCCTCAATTGCTTCTGGATCTGAAATGTTAAACTTTAAAATATTCGCCATTAACTGAGTATCAACTCCATAATATTCATTTGCAAAGGACTCATCTTGTTCAGATTTTCTCATAATGGCATCATTAAGAGTTTTTACTAATTGAGTCTCTGCTGAAAACTCAATTTCTTCATCTGTTGGTGGTTGGTAGTTTGGGTCTCTAATAGCAAAAAGACTTAAACGTAACATATTTAGATGCATGCGATTTGATATATTTTGAATGGTTAATCGCATATTCCCTTCAAGAATAGAAGATTCTTGGAAGTCTTTTATGGCCTCTTTTTGGATGGCATTCATTTTATCAGATGTTGGAATAGGGGAGGCAAAAGGAAAGTTCCAAAGTGCATTTATAACTTCTTGATTGGCAACATCTTTGGCAGCCTGATTATTTTCAAGAAAATTGAATGCCTCTTGGTAAAGACGTAAGCGGACCATGGCAAACATAAGACCTGATTCAGCATTGAGTTTTGCCTGGGTTTTATCTTCGATATTATAAACTTTAAGCTTATTAATATTGGTATCATAACTAAAAGTAATCATAATCACTGAAAGCAATACTATGGCAGTTGTAACCATTAAAAGTGCAACACCTTTCTCATTTCTAAGTATCATTGAGGTTGCCCTCCGTTTGCACCATTATTGCCATTTGCCCCAGTTCGATTATTTTGTGGGTATAAGAACTTATAAAGATCTTCTGGTTGAAAGTTTGGATAGAGCGGACGAATAATATTGATAAAAGTTCTTTTTATTCCTGTATAATCAATCCATTCAATTGTGACTCTAACCCCACGTATAACATGTTGGCCATTTTGAATAGTAGAAAGATTCTCTGTCCACTTACGATTCGCTGGATTCCAAAATTCAAAAACAATTTTTTCAATATTACGCAGAAGAATTTGCGACTTAACATCGTCCCATTCAAAGTAACTAGGATCAAAGACATTATCAGCTATAACTTTACGAATGAGTATTTTGTCTCCACCTTGAGCATCTTTTCTTTCGGGGGATATTTCATCTTCTCTAAGTTTTTGAGTTTCACTAAGATCTCTCTCGCTGCCTATTTCATAGCGTACCCATGCAAAGTGTGATTGCTTAGAGTTTTTAAATTTTCTTCTATTACCAATAGTAAAAAAGGTAAAAGACTCTTTAGATTCAAGTACATTATTAGGAACAGGGTAGGCATCAAAGCTTGGGAACGCAAAGCGCTCATTTGTTGAATAGCGATCTAGAATAGAATTATAAACTTGTCCCTCAGCGGGTGTTAGTCCCGTAGGCTTCATTTCATGGGAGAAATACAAAGGAGAGTAGGCATGATTAATGTCCCATTCGAGTCTAGATAAAGCTGTTTCAACTTGTAAGAGATCAAGATCTTCTGTGATTACTCGCTTGGCCTTTTGATCAGAGGAGTCTGTAATAGAAACAATTCCTATCATAATAAAAGACAGCACCGTGATAGCAATCAGCACTTCTAATAAGGTAAAGCCTCGTTGATTAAATAGTGAGTTCTTTTTAAAAACCAAAATTCACATCCAATTGAGCTTCATCATTTGTTATCCAAGAACTCATGGTATAAGCATAGTCTGTCTCTGTATTAACGACAGTTACTTGAACCTGCCAGAGCATTAATTCAACATTTTTTTTCAATTTATCAAAAACCATTTTTTTTACAGCTTGATTGCGATCTTGTTGAGTTTCTTCTTCAGTTGCACCAATTAATTGTTGGAAGTTGGGAAACTTTAACTTTTTATACTCAACAGTCCACTTATACTTTTTATACTCGTCTTCTTCAAAGGTTTTAGACTTAACATCATTTTCTGTGGCATTTGTGAATTTGGGTTTATCCAAGAGAACTTCATTGATTTTTCTTTTTGCTAGAGAGTGTAAAATGAGATCTTCATGCATCATTGAGGAGTCATCAATATTCGCACCTTGACTCATGAGAAATGCAGTTGTGAACAATGCAAAAATAGTCATGGCTATCATAACTTCAACCAGGGTGAAGCCTTTTGCATTATCTAAGAATTGATTTTTATCTAGCTCTTTAGCCACTTATCAAAGCTCTCTTTCATATCTGTTTCAATGGTACTTTCTAAATTAAATGTATCACTTTCAGAGTAAATTGAAAATTCTCGGCTAAAACGATTTTCAAAGGCGGGGATGGCAAGACTTGCAAACTCTTGTTCTGTTGTGAAAAAGAGAATGGCCGCATCTTTCTCTCCTGTAGGGTAGAAATAAATATAAACCTTACCTTCAGTTTGTATTTTCTCTCTTTGATGGGTTCCAAGTCCCGTAATTCGAACAAAGCGAGGAATAACTTTAGGTTCCTCACTAAATTCATCGATCTTATTAAATTGGCCATCAAGATCTTTAAGCTTCTTATCTTGTAGTTCTTGTTCTCTTAAACTAAGTGACTTATCTTCTTCGTACTCCGGAAGTACTAAGGTTCCGGTGCTCGAAAACTCTATGGAATAAGTTTGAGGTTCTGCATTTAAATCTATAGAAATACGAATAATACTATTTCTAAGAATGGCTTCGTTGACGGCAAAGCGTGTTGCTCGTTCAAAGTCATATATTGTTGATTCTAAATTTCCATGTTGTTCATCTGAACTAGAAGTGGGTATGAGTGTGAAGATCCCAACTACTAAGGTTAGGGCCACCAAGATTTCAACGAGTGTAAAACCCTGGTGGTCTTTTAATATTTTTGAATTCAAAAGATTATAATTCCTCACTTGAGATATCTTTATCGTAGTCCTCTCCACCTTCAAGGCCATCTGGACCATAAGAAATTATTGTATACTTTCTTCCATCTGATTCATAAAAGAATTCATTATCCCAAGGATCTGTAGGGATTTTTCCATCTTTAATAAATCCATTTGGTGGGTATCTCTTACAACTTTCACCTGGGTTATTAACTAATGCATCTAAACCTTGGTCAGTAGTCGGGTAGCGACCACATTTTCTTCTATAATCAGTAAGAATTTCTTCTAATTTTTGAATTTGAATTTTAGCAGAATTAATTTCACCTTCTCTTAGACTATCGAAAACATTACTAACTACGAAAGTACCAGCAAGAGCTAAGAGTGTTAGTGCAATTAAGATTTCAACTAAACTGAGACCTTTTTGGTTTTTTGCAATATTAACGGGTAACTGTGGCTTTTCTATCCATTCGAACATTTTAACTCCTTGGGATTTCTATTAACGTACTTGATTCAATTTCATCATAGGCATTATAACAGAAATTACGACAAAGAATACAGTCGCACCGAGAAAGACAATCATAATTGGTTCTAATAGTGAAGTAAGACCGTCAATCTTTGAGTTTACTTGATCTTCGTAATTGTCTGCAATAATTCTAAGCATATCTTCTAATTCCCCAGATTTTTCACCGAGGTTAATCATATGAGTCACCATAGAAGGGAAGTGACCACTCTCTTTAAGCGGCACAGACATTAGCTGCCCCTCACTTACTGCATCCTTACAGTTTTCTATTGCGTCCTGTATCAAAACATTTGGGATCAGGTTTTTTACAATATTTAATGCCACTAGGATCGGAACACCTGAGTTTAGAAGAGTTGCCAAAGTTGAACAGAAACGACTCACGTTGATCATTCTAGTCAAGTTACCAATAATGATTAGCTTTAATAGAATCGCATCCCATCTTCTCTTACCTTTTGGTGTTGCGACCCATCTTTTAAATAGGTAGAAAAGACAAAAAAGAATAATAGGTATACTCCACCAATACGACTGCATAAAGTTAGAGATATTGATACTTATTTTAGTTGGTAAGGGTAATTCCATCTTCATACTTGTAAAGATTTTTGAAAGTTTTGGAATAACGAGAATAAAAATTAAACTAATTAATGAACTTCCCACTAAGATCATAATGAGAGGGTAGAGCATGGCCGAACGGATTCTATTTCGAAGGCGCATTTGGGCTTCACTAAAGTCAGCTAATCTTAAAAGAACTACTTCTAGTGTTCCTGATGCTTCACCAGCTTCAACCATATTCACATAAACATTATTAAAAACTTTGGGATGTTTTGCCATTGCCTTGGCAAGAGAGCTCCCTTCGTTAACATCTTGTTTTACTTCTGAAATGACAACTCTTAAGTACTCATTATCGACTTGATCTTGCAGTGCTTGTAAAGACTCAACAATTTGAATTTTAGCTTTTACTAGAGTTGCAAGTTGTCTGGTCATCAGAGCAATATCTTCAATATTAACTGGACTACCAATAGAGACAGAGTTAGCTGAGTTTTTCTTAGCTTTTTTCTCTTTAATATCAATAAGCATAACTCCGCTTTGACGAATTTTCGATTTCGCCTGAATTACGGATTCAGCGTTCATGCTACTTTTGACTTCTTTTCCAGTCTTATCTAAACCTTTATAGGTATAAATAGGCATACTTATTCTTCCTCAGCGTCTGAGATAATCGCTCTTAGAATTTCTTCAACAGAAGTAATACCATTAAAAATCTTATCAATGGCATCCATACTAAGAGTGGTCATTCCTTCCTTAACTGCAGCTTTCTTTATGGTAGAAGAGTCAGCTTTTTGTAATATTAATTGTCTAACTGTATCTGTAACCATTAATAACTCAGCCACAACAGTCATTCCATCGTAGCCTGTATGATTACACTTTTCACAACCTTTTGGTTTGTATACTTGAGCTTCATTTGGAACTTCTTCAATATCAAGCATTTGCATTTCATGTAGAGATAGTTCCGTTTCCTCTCTACAGTTTTGACAAAGTTTTCTTACGAGTCTTTGTGCTAAAACACCTACAAGAGAAGAAGAGATTAAGAAGGGTTGCACACCCATATCAATTAATCTTGTGGTGGCACTAGGGGCATCATTGGTGTGCAGGGTACTTAATACGAAGTGACCTGTAAGTGAGGCGTTAATTGCCATCTCTGCCGTTTCTGCATCCCTTGTCTCCCCAACCATAACCACATCTGGATTTTGACGGAGGATAGATCTTAATGCCATGGCAAAAGTTAAATTAATTTTGGGATTTACTTGAATCTGGCTGATACCACCTAATTCGTATTCCACCGGATCTTCAACAGTAATAATCATTCGATCTGGAGTATTCATTCTATCAAGAACAGCAAAGAGGGTAGTTGTTTTCCCGTGACCAGTAGGTCCCGTTACATATAAAACTCCGTTCTTTCTCGTGGAAAGATCTTTAAGTCCTTGGAGTACCTTTCCTCTAAAACCTAGACTCTCTAGTTCAAGCACAGTATTAGTTTTTTCAAGAACCCTCATAACAATACGTTCACCGTTTTGAACCGGAACAGTACTTAAACGGATATCAATATCTTTACCTGCAATTTTAATCTTAATACGACCATCTTGTGGTAAACGCTTTTCAGCAATATCTAGTTTGGCCATAACTTTAATACGTGAACTTACAGCAGCATGAGTTTTTTTAGGTTGACGTAAAATTTCAGTCATCACCCTATTAATACGAAAGCGATAAACAACTTCTTTCTCGTAAGGTTCAATATGAATATCTGATGCTTTTTCTTTTACTGCACGAAAAATAATTGAGTTCACAAAACGAATAACCGGAGCTTCATCAGCACTCGCGTCGAGGATATCAATAGGGCCGTCAAGATCTAGGTTTTCTTCAAATTCATCTTCAATTGAATCAACTAAGTTACGGTTGGCTTTTTCATATACTCTATTGATAGCATCTTGTAGTTTTAGTGGGGTTGTCACAACCACATTTACTTCTTTTTTAAAGATACCTGCAATATCATTGATTGCATTCGTATTAAAAGGATCACTCATTGCCAAAGTAATAGAGTATTCAGACTCTAGAATAGGCAATACTTCATGATGTTTAGAGTAATTGATACTGATATCCATAACTAAATTAGGATCAATCTCATCTACTTTTAATTCAGTTAAATAGGGGATATCAATTTGATGACAGATAACTTTAGTAATGTCATGAGGATGAATAAAGTTTTTTGAAAGAAGAATTTCACCAAGTAATAGATTTTCTTCTTTTTGAATGTTCAGGGCTTCATCAAGTTGATCTTGAGTAAGAGAAGTGTATTGAAGTAAGAGTTCTCCAATTCTTTTCTTATTTGTTTCAACTCGTTTTAATAAATGATCTGATACCTTCATGATTTATTAAATATCCTCTTTCTCTTCTTCAAGAGTTTGCATTATTTCTTGATAATTAGGAGTCATTAACTCTGACTGCTCATTATTTTCTTCATTCACATCATCAGCTTTTGGATTACCAATACCATTACTTTCATTACTTTTTTGGTACTTATTCATACCTTGATCGTAGAGTGGTCCTTGGTTTTGTCTTTCAATCTTCTTATAAAGATTTGTGATTTCTTCTTCATATGGGATTGAGTCATCTTCAATAGCATCTTTTTCAAGCTCTTTCTTAGACTTACTAAGAGTTTCAATGGTTGCTTTATTTGCTTCTTTTTCATATGGAGAAAGAATCTTAGGAGTCATAAATAAGAGTAGGTTAACCTTTCTTACTTCACGTCTCTTATTTTTAAATAGCCATCCAAGAACTGGGATATCACCTAAAAGAGGTACTTTATTATAACTAATTTGCTCTTCATCTCTTAATAAACCACCCATAGCAATTGTATCTCTATCTCTAACCATTACTTCTGTAACAGCTGAACGAGTAGTCGTTGGACGACCATTAACCCCTTGAATCGCAGCTTGGAATTGATTAATTTGTTGATTAATTTCTAATTTTACAAATCGAGTAACTTTATTAATCTGAGGCTTAATTTTTAAGCTAAGCTTCGCTTCTTGATTAGTTGTATTGTTTGCAGTTGTTCCGTTTGCATTTGTTACTTGGTTTTGAATAGGAACTGTTTCACCAACCTCAAACTCAGCTTCTGTATTATCAAGAGCTAAGATTTGTGGAGTGGCCAGTACATTAGATGCTGAATTAGTTGAAATGGCCCTAATTAAACCATTAACTGAATTAACTTTAATCGGATCTCCACCAGCTGGGTTTTGAATCTCAACGGTACCACCGCCGCCGCCACCAACAAAGAATCCACTTAAGCCAGTAGGGTTACCACTTACAAGATCAAATAAACCATTGCTTGAAAGAAAACCACCTCTTTGAGTTGCGCCTGTTCCATAAGCACCATAGTATTCAGTTCCAAAAGCGCGTACTTTAGTAATACTTGTTTCTAGTATCATACCTTCCACATAAACTTGGTCACGAGGAATATCTAGTTTTTGAATAACTGACTTTAGTGTTAACCAATCTGTAGGGGATGCAGTGACAACCAGAGCATTATTGTTCTTATCTGCTGTTACCTTTACATCTCCATTAAAGAGTCCAACTGCAGTATCAACAGGATTTACAAAGTTTCTTCTAGCATTATTAGCTCCACCAGATGCATTTGCTTGAGCCCCACTTACTAGAGAAGAAAGAGTTTTTGCAAGCTCTTCTGCATTTCCATAGTTTAAGTAGTGAACATGAATTCTTCCTGAGCTACTAGAAACGAGTTTAACATCTAGTTTTTGTATTAAGTCTCTAAGTTGTTTTGCACCTGCAGAGTTTGCCATGGCAATAATTGAATTGGTTCTAGGCTCTGCAATAATTTTAGAAATATTTGCACTACCAGTTGATCCACCTTCAAAACGACTTGTTGCTCCAGCTGATCCACCTCTTCTTGCAGTTGGTCTTCCACTAGAGCGTGAACTACCATCTTTTAAAATTTCATCTAAAAGTTTTGCAATCTCTTGAGCTGAAGAGTTTTTAACAGGGATAATTTGTAAAGACTCTTCATAACCAGGTACATCTAGAAATTTAATGAGTTTTTCTAGACGAGCAATATTAGAGCCCGTATCAGAGATAATAATTGTATTTGTTTGTTTAATATCAATAATTCTTCCGTATCGAGACATGAAAGGACGAAAGTTTCTTGAGATTTCACTAGCGTCTACATTTTTAAGAGCTAGAATTTTCATAACATGAGCTTCGGTGTCTGGAGTATAACTTCCAGTATAGATAGTAGTTGGAACATAACGTACATCACGAGCATTAATGATCTTATAAAATGCACCAGATTTTACCAGTGTGAAACCTGCCATATTTAATGCTGCAAGATAGGCCTTCCAAGCATCCCCAACTGTAATTGGAGTAGGGGCGGTGATGCTGACCTTACCTTTAACATCTTTATCTAAAATTAGGTTTATTCCAGTCAGCTCTTGCATGTGCTTAGTTAGATCCATAATATCTGTTTCTGGAAAATCAAAACTCGTCACAATTTCTGGACCAAAAGCTGTCTCAGGGTTTAAGTTAACAAACTTTGATGTTTTCGCATTTTTAGGACGCATAACTGGACGATTGCCGAAAGTTCCAGAATTATTATTATCTTCTTCAAAGTTTGCACTAGTCGCACCTACATTATTACGACTACCTCTTGTATTAGCACGGTTACTTCTTGTTGGAGTAGAGCCACTATTTACATTAACCTCTTCTAGGCCACCATCATCAATAGCGTCTTCAGTTTGTGGGTTATTAAAGTTCGAATTAGTATTTGCACTCTCAGCACCAACTGGCTTCTTATTAAATTGAGTTTTTGATTTAAACTTATTAAATTGAGCCAAAGCATCTGGGGCAGTGCTAAGTAAGAAAATTGTAAAAAGTGCAGTGACTTTTTTAAGCTCATGACTTCTTGTCATAATATGTCCTTCGTTAAACTAATCCTTATCTAAACTTATAATTTAAAGGAACTTCTTCTCCATTCCTTTTAACTTTTAAATTTAATTTATCTAAGCCTTGTAATGATCCAAATAAGCTCATGACTTGGTTGAGATCATTAATTTTCTTTCCACCAATTTCTGTGATGATGTCATTATTTTCAATTCCAAGATAAGAGAACACACTTCCTGGTTGAATCTCAACAATCTTAAATGAAAGTGATCCATCTGGGTTCGTAAGTTGAATCCCTCTTGCTTGAGTAAGGATACTATTAATGTCTTTTAGTTTGTCTTGTAAGAATGTTTTTTCAATCGTGAAGTCATTACCCTCATTTTCAATTCCATCGATTTTCTCTTGCCTCTTAGTGTATGAGCGACTTTGGGATGGATTCATTACAGCAATAGGAGAGCGAGGTCTTCTACTACCTTTTTTATCAGCTTCCACATACTCACATAGACCGCTGCTAAGGTTTTTAATAATAATTTTCATTCGGTCAATTTTTGATAATTGGGCCATTCCTTGTATTTTATCGCCCTCTCTTAATGAGCTTGGCTTTTTACCAGAGCGTAATTGCACTGAGGCAATTGATTTCACAGAGTCTTGTAAAACGATGGTATTGATAAGTGTAATTGGTAAGCTTGATTTACGCGTGGCCTTTTCACACTTAGCAACTGTATTAATTGGCTTTTTATCTGTAGGTACTTTTTTAACCGCTTCAGTTTTAAACACCTTCGCTACTTTTATTTCATCAATATCATCTTTATTTAGATTTCTGGTCTCATCTATTTTTATTTGAGCAGCACTAAAACCAGCATCTTTATCTGCACCTTTAATAAGTAGGGCAGTATACTTTCCAACTAAGAATACTGAAGTGAGAATCATTGCAAGTTGAAATGTTTTATGAATAATATTTTGATTCTTATAGCTAAAGAATTCACGGTGAATATTCTTATAATCTATTTTAGCTAAACGAGTCTTCGCTGTGCTTAGAACATCATTTACCTTCTTCCTATTCTTGCCAATGATTGCTTTGTCTTCATCAACTTTTTTAGAATCATCAATAGTTAATTGTTGGAATTTTTTTCTATTAAAGCGGTTGGCCTTATCTTTAATTTTTTGAAAGAACATTTGAGCTTTATCTTTAAAGCTTAGCTGAGAATTATCTAGATCAATAGCATCCTCGTCAATCTCAGAGCTAGTAAACTCTTCATTGGCATAGACTGGAGCCTCGTCGTAATCCTCTTCTATATCTTCATCTAGAGCCTCTATTGTCTCATCTTCAAGATCATCATCTGATTCATCATCTTCTTCTGAAATATCTTCTGTGCTAGATTGAAGAACAGGAATATCTCCAGTTTTATCTTCATCTTGCATAATAGGAATTTCTCCTGTTTTATCCTCGTCTTGCATACTTATTTCAGGGGAGCTAGTACTAGGAGTATCAGGAAATTCGAGATCACTGTCATCGGGGATATTGACTTCGATTTCACCTGTTTTATCTTCATCATCAGTTGCATAAATAGGCTCCTGAGACTCAGTTTCTAAGGCTTGATCTTCATCTATTTCATCATCAATTTCTGAATCTATATCATCATCAATATCATCTTCAGCACCGACATTGATTTCAATATATTCATCGTCATCAGTATCTTCTGATTTTTTTACTTTAGATTTAATTTTGCTAAATAAGTTACGAATTTTACTCATCATTTAGTATTTTCATAGATTAATTAACATTGTGCAAGTAAAGATATTATTTATTTTAAAAGTAAAACACTCAAGAATAATGAGGGAAGACAAAAGTCATTTTTTCATTTTATAATTAAGCATGAATAAAATATTTCTCTTCCTTTTTACTCAAGTACTCTTTCTTAGTTGTTCTTCTAAGCCAGTTTTTAATTCAGATGATTCAGATCGTGAAATCGATAAAGCACTAGAAGGGCTAGAGCAGAGAAAGGAAGTTGATTATGGTCCAACGCTAAATGATTCTAATTTACAATTTATTGATAAGGCCCAAGAGTATGGTCTAGGTGGTGTAAATGCATCTAGTTTAATGTTAGTGGATTTAAATTTTGATGGTCATAGTGATTTAGTTACAATCTCTGATTATTTTAGTCAGGCTAGTTTCTATCTCTATGATCCCAAGGCAAAGAAATTTAATTTAATTTCCAGTCTCTTTGATAATCCCATAAAGTCATCTTTCATTGTTTTTGCTGATTTTAATAAAGATGGAATTACAGATGCTCTTAGTGGAGTACTTAATCAGAAAACAGAATTGTCTCAAAAATCCTTACGTTATTTTAAAGGTATTAAAAAAGATAATTTAATTCATTTTGAAGAAGATAAATCATTTATCAATATTCCACCGATGCCAACGGCCACAATCGCACTTATTGATTATAACTTAGACGGTTATCTAGATATTTTTGTAGGGAACTGGTTTGAGAGTTATAAGAATAACTCTATCGCGAGTAAGGACATTTTACTTATCTACGAGAAGGGAAAGTATATTGATGCCAGCGAGCTCTTAGAGGATGAGAATCAAAAGAACCCAAGTGGCTCTATGTATGTTAATGCAACTCCAACTTATGGAGCACAAGTTTGTGATATTGATAAGAATGGCTTTCCAGATATTTTAACAACATCTACCAATGGCTTTCAAAATAAATTATGGCTTAATCGCTATAAAGTTAGAGAAGAAAAAAGGTACTTTAAAAATTATGGTGTCGAAACTAACTATGGAGGAGATAAGGAAGGGAATTTGACCTCACGTGGAGGAGGACGCTCTTTTGGTTTGGCCTGCGCTGATTATAATAATGATGGAATATTTGATGTATTTGTAGGAGAGTCTAGTCATAATTATGATAGCGACCTAGTAGATAAATCCTCTATTCTTACTGGAGCTTCTCAAAAGTTTCCACCACGCTTTATTCGAACTGAGTACGTACTAGATGCCTATGACCTTGATTGGTCAGAGTCTGATAAGAGAGGTATTTGGTTTGACTATAATAATGATGGACTCTTAGACCTTATGGTAGATAACTCAGGCTTTCCACCTCACACGAGACTATTGCTATTTAAACAATTAGATGATCACTCCTTTATCAATGTTAATAAAGATGTAGGAATAGATATTGTAAATCCTCTAAGCACAGTCGTGTTAGATATTAATAAAGATGGCTATCTAGATATTCTTACTTCACAGTCTTCACTCAGGGACTCGAGAATTAATCCGCGACTTTATCTTTTTGAAAACCGTGGAAGTCTTGAGAAAACTAAAACACTAAGGGCCTACTTGAATGGTAAAAATGCCAATACAGATGGTCTCAATGCCACATTAGAATTAAGAGTAAAAAATAAGAATGGTTATGAGATCAGAACGCAGGTTGTTTCTTATTCTTATGGAGGGCTTTCTCCTCAAAATGAAAAGGGTGTTAACTTTTCAATGAGAGCACAAGATGAAATTTTAAGTTTAAAGATCGTTTGGCCTTACTCAAAAAGTGTGAATAATAATCGAGCAGGTATGGAAAAGTTTTATAATCTCAAAAACCTAAGTGTTAATGAATTAACAGAGATAACTTTTTGTGAAAATGGAAGATACTTGATAGGAATTCGTGAGTGTAAGTAATAAACTTACTCTTCAATACTTGTTTTAATTAAATTAATAAGTTCATTAATATAATCAGGAAGAGCTTGATAGTTCAGAGTACTAAGGTGAATCTGAGGCCTCTTAACGCCTTTGACTTCATACTGGAATAGCTTATCTTTGGCCTTCACTGTATGGGAAGGAACAACCGCAATCCCAACACCCTCTCTTACGAGTTTAATAATTGAAGTCATCGACTTCACAGTTAGGATTCTTTTAGAGTGGATTTTAAATAAGTCAAAGAAGAAGTCAGACTCAGAATAAGTAAGCCAAGTATATTCATGAATCTTTTTTATATCGATTTCTTTTTTAGAAATGATGACAAGTTTCTCTTCAAAGAGTCGTAAACTAGTAATCAACTCACTTTGAATATTCTCTGTCGTAAAGATTAAGTCATACTTACCATCTAATAAGTTTTCCTTTAAGCGACTTGGTGTATCTGGTTCTACTTTTAAAAGGTGATGAGTTTTCTTGGTAAAACTCTTTATTACCTTAATAAACCAATTCTCTAATAGGCCATGGAGGATTCCAATCTTGATTAATTGAGGTCCAGAATCTTTAGTAATTTCACTGGTTAATTCATCAAAACGTTGAATACAACGATAGAGATACTTTCCATTATCAGTGAGAAGAACTTTTTTAGATGAACGAATAATTAATTGCTCACCAAGACTTTCTTCTAATAATTTAATTTGTCTACTGACTGCGGATTGAGCAATATTTAATTCACTGGCGGCCTTAGAGAAGTTTAAGTATTTTGCTGTTAATGCAAAGGCCTTTAGGTAGCGATAATCAATCCCTGTATTCAAGTTAGACTTCCTCTGTTTTAGATGAACCAACATTCGGAGGAGTCATGCTTTCATCCTTAAAGAACTTACCATGATACTGAGCTTCATTAGCGTTAATAAAAACAAAGCCATCTTCATTATTCTTAGGGTTTAAAAGAAAGTCTAAATAACCTGTCTTACAATAGTGAAAAGTAAAAGGGTCTACGAGTATCTCTAAGTCATTAAAGATTAAAACGATATCATCGTCTAACTTTTCAGAAAAACCAGTTTCATAAGTAAAGCCATCACAACCTTTGCCACCGATCTTTAAACGAAAGTATTGCTTATCAAGAGTGAAGTCATTTTCGCGAATCAATTTGATTTGCTGATATGCTGCATTTGTTAAATCAATTTCACAGTCTTTTCTATTTGTGGGATGCATTAAACACCTATTCAAAAACGTTAATTCGAGGTAGTATATTTATCAAATTAATTTAGCTATTAAAAGGTCATAATATGAAAATTAGATACATGGTTGAAATCAAAGATCCTGAAACTCACTTAGTTCATGTAAAAATGAGTACAACCCGTAAAGATGGGCAAAATGAATTAAATGTCTTCTTACCTTCATGGTCACCTGGATCGTATTTAATGCGTGAATATGCACGCAATGTAAGAACCATTAGAGCATTTGGCTCTAAGGGGGAAGATCTCTTTATTGAACAAGTGAAAAAGGGGGAGTGGCATATTGATTTTGAACACCAGAACTTTAAATCTGATACCACTGAGTTTTCTATTGAATATACCATTTACTGTCATGAACTAACTGTCAGAACTAGTCATGTGGACTATTCCCATGCATTTTTACATGGGCCAAGTTACTTAATGGGAATTGTGGGGGATGAGATGTTAAATCCTGAGATCCAATTTAAATTTCCAGGCCTTTGGTCCAAACTCCACACTGCTCTTAAAGATATAAGTGATAAGCGAGAAGAGTTCATTTATACAGCTGAAAATTATGATGACTTAATTGATAGCCCAGTTGAAATTGGCTGTCATGAAAGTGATGGCTTTATGGTGGATGGAAAAGAACATCATATTATTTTCTATGGTGAGGAGTACCCACATACAAACGAAATTAAAAAAGATATGAAAACAATTGTTGAACATGTTTCAAAGACTATGGGAGAGATCCCTTATGACCAGTATCTTTTTATCACTCATTTTTCACCTAATCTTTATGGTGGGCTTGAGCATAAGAACTCGACGGCACTACATTTTGATGGACGAAAAATAGGACATCGTAAATCTTATTTAAATTGGTTATCTTTAGTTGCTCATGAGTACTTTCACACATGGAATGTAAAGCGTATCCGTCCAAAAGAGTTAGGACCATTTGACTATCAAAATGAGAACTACACTCGTATGCACTGGTTAACGGAAGGGCTTACAAGTTTTATGGATGAAATATTTGTTTATCGAGCAGGGTTATCTAGTTTAGAAGAATATCTTGAGTTACAAAAACAAAATTTAAATCGCTATTTCTCGATTCCAGGTAAGAAATTTCATTCACTAGAAGAATCATCTTTTAATGCTTGGATTAAGCTTTATCGTCCAGATGAAAATAGTAATAATTCTAGTATTTCTTATTACCTAAAAGGTGGACTTGTCTTTAGTACCTTACACTTTGAATTCTTAAAAGCCGGTAAGAATATAAATGATTTATTAGCTGCTCTTTGGAAGCGATATAAAGCCAATCCTGATGTTGGTGTTATCCATAGTGAAGTCATGGATATGATTGAAGATATTGCTGGAACAAGTGTCAGAGAAAAGTTTGAATTAAGACTAAGCACGACAGATGATATTGATTTTGAAACTTATTATAAAGAAATAGGTTGTGAATTTATTTGGGATGAAGCTGAGAAACCTGATTTTGGTGTTAACTTTGAATATAAGAATAATCGAGTTTTTGTGAAGACAGTTGAATTAGATGGAACTGCTTATAAAGCTGGACTTAATGCAGGTGATGAAATTATCGCTATTAATCGTCAACGCTTTTTAAAAGCTGATGCAACTAGCATGGATCAATTATTTAAAGTTGGAAAGTCATACCAGTTTACTATTTCCCGTTTAAATATGTTACATACTATCGATGTGGTTTGTGAAAGAGCGAAGAAGTCATTAAAAGAAATTAGAGTTTTAGATAAAGATGTGTGCTCTAATGCATTCTTATAAGAACGAACTTAGTTCTAAAAAGTAAGATTTCTTATTGAGGGATGTTCATTGGAAAGAATGTCCCTTATCTTTTTCAAGGTATAAAGTAGTTGAGCTTGAATTAAAGGCCATTGCTCTTTGGTAACTTCTTGGTTTGGTTTCATATGACTTAATTGAGGTGTTATTTTTGCTAACATATCCTCATAATTATTAGGAACCACAAAGTCTTTTTTCTCTAGGTATTCAAGTATCAAAATATAACGATTCATTAAGTTAAGTGATTTAATAAATCGAGAGCCAATAAGCCCTGTTTTAAACTCAGCGGAACGAAAACGCATAAACTGTAATAGAGTGAAATGAATTATACTTTTCTCTATAATTGGTTTAGAGACTTTTATGAGATACTTTCTTCCTCTCACTGAAAATGTTTTACGTTGACGATAATAAACCTCTAATGGATATGGAAAAAGTGATTTTTGTGACTGAAGTTCAAGTAAGCTTAGAGTACTCAACTTAAAGTCGGTCTTTAAACGAATACTTTCTTGTAATTCATTGTCCTCATCAAAGTCTTGAATCAATTTCCTTATATTTTTTATCTTTCCATATTCTAATTCACTTACTCTTTCAGATAGTAATACATCGATAAAAACCTTTCCTCTAACTTGATTATCATGAATTTGTAAAAGAGCAGGAGTCAGAAGTATATCTTCCACACAATCTTGCACCATAAGCTTTTCACAGAATTGAATAAGCTCCACTGGATAATCCTTACTATTACCTAGATAGCGTTGAAATGGTATTTTTTCAGATGCTAAAAGCTTCCATGTATGAACATTATGTTTTGGATAGTAAAAACGCGCCAATGGGGAGAGGGAGAAAATTTTCTGACTTAGTTTTTGATACTGAGGATCCATTGAGTTTTTTAAAAGCCCCTCAACACTTAAGTTTTTAAGAGCAAGGTCAATAAACTTTCCATAAGAGCGCAGCCAATTCTTATGTAAAACTATATTGGAAGAATGCATGAAGAATATTTCCAGCTTACGCATTAAAAAGAACTTCATGGCATAACGGCCTTGGGGCGGGCAGTTGAAATTAACTCTCTTATTTTGCAATATTGAAAACCAGCTCACTTCATTATTATTAATATCACTTATGAGAAAACTTCTTATCAGTGGGGTTTCAAATTCTTTTTCATAGATAATAGGAAGTCTTTCCTTATCGATGAGAATATTGGCAGGAAAGCTATTTTTTAAGTTCTTTCTTAACTCTTTTAAGATCTGCTTTGGATAAGCATCATTATCCACCACAATGACAAAGTTCATATCACTTAAACCAAAGACAAAATTTTTATCATGTAGCTTAGAGATTAAATAAACATCACGAATCTCATCATATTCTCTAATGATTCTCTTAAAACGTCTTAGTGAATAGAGGTATAAGACCTTTAAAATAAAGCGGGCAAAGGGGAAGTAGCTCGAATAGATAATGATTAGTTTTTGCAAGTTAAGCATAGTTAATCATTGATCACTGATCAAAGTCTGTACAGTAAAAAAATGCTAAGTACACGAAATGACGTGTGTTTTCTCGGCATAATTTTTGCGTGTATAAGGTTATGTTTTTAATGTGGTTTACGAGCAAGGCTCAATTACTTATTATCGGTGTTCTTTTAGGACTCTATTCATGGAACTCTTTTGCGAGTCTAGGTGGTGCTATTACTGTGAGTACTAAGACGAAACGAGATGAGATTCACAAGGCCTATTCCAGTGCACAGTTAATTCTCTTATCTGAGCGATTACAAGCAGTCGAGGGAGATGAATTTCAAACTGCAGTTGGTAGTTCATTGATCGAGCTTGCTAAAGTTTATGAGCATAATAATCTAAGCCTTAGTCTGGATGCTTTACTCACGAAGGCCGGTAATACTCCCATTGTTTTTAATGAAAAGTTCTATAAATATATGGGTAATAATTACGTTTATTATAAGCAATATTTTAGTCGAGCTGATCATATTAACTTTAAACTTAGCTTTTTAAAGTATTACTTCTCTCATTATGATGAATTTAATTATGATAAAAACCTTAGTTCTAATATATTAGATTTTGAAAAATTAACTTTTCAAAAACTAGAGCAACTTATTGTTAATGATATTCATTTGGCTATTAATGATCTGGTTAACACTTTACTTGATCGCAATGGAGAGTATGGACTTAAAAAAGTTAGTATTTCTAAAGATATTGTTAGAAAATCACTAGGACTTACAGATAAAAAAAATATTATCACAGTCGCTCAATTTCTTGATCCATACTTATTTAATTTAGAGAGGCATCTTTTAAAAAGAGAAACTTTAAATATGAATAAGCATTACGAAGGACTTAGAGGTATTATTGGCGAATTTAGTAATGAACAATTTTTTCGTCTGATCTTTAAGAAAGAACAAGCTAGTGCAGAAGCTAATCAATTAAACTTTAAAAATTTATTTACTGCATTAAAAGATAAAATAAGAAAAGAGTTTCCAAACTTTAATGAGACCATCTTAAAGCAAAGGATTCTCCAAGAAAACTTAAAGAGGTCTGTCGTTGATTATGTGCAGGCACCTCAAGCTGGTTTGAATGGCTCCTTAATTATTTCTTCATTTCTTTGTGGTTTAAATGAAAATATTCGAGCACAAGCTTTTAGTGGTAATGAGAATATTCAAAACTATTGTCACTTTAATTCCCTTTATAGTGCATTTCTTATTTCTAAATTAGAAGGCGCTAATAAAGCTCCTACGAATAATATAGTCTATCCTGCATTGGGTTCATTAATTAAAATGGGTCGAAATATTTCCTCACAAAAATAAAGAGAATTAAACTTCGCGTTAGACTCTTGTGCTTTGAGTTACATAAATGCTCTCTTATCTTTTTTTACTTTGCTTACTTGACGGATAGTGGTGTTGGGCTTAATTCTAAAAACTAAACCCTAAGGAAATCATTATTATGGATAAATATTTAGTTATTGTAGAGTCCCCAACTAAGGCCAAAACTATTCGAAAATTCTTACCTAAGAACTATATAGTAGAGGCGAGTATGGGGCATGTGAGAGATTTGCCACAATCTGCTTCGGATATTCCTGCTAAGCTCAAAAAAGAAGACTGGGCAAAGCTAGGAGTAAATGTTGAAGATGATTTCTCTCCTTTATATGTCGTTCCTAAGGGAAAATCGAAAATTGTTCGTGAGCTAAAAAAGAAAATGAAAGACTGCCAAGCTATCTATCTCGCAACCGATGAGGACCGCGAGGGAGAGAGTATTTCATGGCATCTTTTAGAGCTTCTCAAACCAAAAATTCCAGTAAAGCGAATGGTTTTTCATGAAATTACCAAGAGTGCTATTCAAAAAGCATTAGAAGATACTCGTGATGTAGACTTTAAGTTAGTTAAAGCACAAGAAGCAAGACGTGTACTTGATAGACTTTATGGTTACACCCTTTCTCCATTAATTTGGAAGAAAATTGCTTATGGGCTAAGTGCTGGAAGAGTGCAATCAATTGGTTTACGTTTTATCGTTGAAAGAGAGCGTGAGCGTAGAAAGTTCATCAAAGCAGACTATTGGGATCTTGCAGCTAATCTAAATAAAGATAATAAAGTATTTGATTCAAAACTTTTAAGTGTGGATGGAAAAAGAATTGCTACAGGTAAAGACTTTGATGGACTTACTGGTAAGCTTACAAAGACTGGTCTTGTTCACTTAAAAGAAAAAGATGCTAAAGAACTTCAGGAAAAAGTAAAAAAAGCGACTTGGAAAGTAACAAGTGTCGAGGAAAGAGAAACAACCACTCGTCCAACTCAGCCATTTATCACTTCAACTCTTCAGATGGAAGGGATTAGAAAGCTTGGTCTAAGTGCAAAGAACACGATGCGTGTTGCTCAAAGATTATATGAAGAAGGTCTTATTACTTATATGAGAACGGATTCACCCAATCTTTCAAAAGAAGCTATCAATGCGGCTAGAAGTAGTATTGAAGAATTATATGGAAAAGAATACTTATCAGATAAGCCTAGAAATTTTGGTGCAAAATCTAAAGGTGCTCAAGAGGCCCACGAAGCTATTCGTCCAGCTGGTAGCGAATTTGTTCACCCAGATGAATCTGGTTTAACAGATAAAGAAAAAGCACTTTATGAATTAATCTGGAAAAGAACGATGGCCTGTCAGATGAAAGAAGCAACTAAGCTTAATATGACAGTAAAAATTGAAGCCGGTGGTTGTGAGTTTGTAAGTCACGGTTCGAGAATAACTTTCCCTGGATTTTTAAGAGTCTATGTTGAGGGAAGTGATGATCCAGATAAGGCATTAGATGATAAAGAAGTAATTCTTCCAAAGCTTAGTGAAGGAGATACCATCACTGCTGATAAAGTCGATGCACTACCTCACGAAACTAAGCCACCTGCAAGGTTTACGGAAGCGAGTTTAGTACAACGTCTTGAAAAAGAGGGTGTTGGACGTCCTTCTACATATGCTTCTATTATTGGAACGATTTTAGATCGTGGATATGTGAGAAAAGAGGGTAGTGCCCTTATTCCTTCATTTACAGGTATGGCCGTTATTCAATTATTAGAAAATTACTTTGAGAAGTTTGTTGATTATGGTTTTACAAGCGAAATGGAACAAGCTCTTGATGGAATTGCAGAGGGTGAAGTTGAACACCTTGAATACTTAAAGAAGTTTTACTCTGGTAATGGCGGTTTAAAAGCAAGAGTAGAAAATCAAGATAAGAAAATTAAGCCTGAAGAATCAAGAACTATTGAACTCAGTGGAGAGAATGGTGATTGTGAAGTTAAGGTTGGTCGATTTGGGCCATATATTATTAGTGGTGGAAAAGGTAAGGATGAAGTTCATGCCTCAATCCCTGAAGATATTGCTCCGGCTGACCTGAAAAAAGAAGACCTAGAAGAGCTGATTGAAATTAGTAAAAAAGGTCCTGAACCAATTGGTATGCACCCAGACTTTAATGAGCCAATCTATGTTTTAGTTGGACGTTATGGGCCATATTTTCAATTAGGTGAAGTCACTGAAGAGAATCCAAAACCAAGAAGAGCATCACTACCTAAGGGGATGAAGCCAAAAGAAGCAGATATTGAGACGGCTGTGAAGCTTTTATTACTTCCAAGAGAATTAGGAAATCACCCTGAAAGTGGTAAGCCAATTCTTGCAAATGCTGGTCGCTTTGGTCCATATGTGATGCATGATGGAGAGTTTAGATCCCTTAAAAAAGAAGATGATCTTTATGAGATTGATCTTAAACGTGCTCTTGAATTATTGGCCGAAGAAAAGAAATCTCGTCGTGGGGCCACGGTTGTTAAAGACTTTGGACGCATTGAGAAACTAAAGAAGAAAGTCAGCATAAATGATGGAAAATACGGACTTTATATCAAAGCTGGGACTAAGAATATCTCCCTGCCGGACGATTTAAAGGAAGATAAGAAAAAAGTTGAGGCCTTAACAGAAGAGCAAGTTATTAAAATTGTTAAGGAATTTCAAAAGAAGTAAGATTAAGGCACTAGAATTATTGACAAGCTAGTCACTCAGATGTAATTTATGCCTTCGAATTATAAATGCGTTATTAATTTTTTTTAATAGGAATTAAATATGAAAAAAGATATCCACCCAGATTACAGAGAAGTTTTATTTCACGATATCTCAGCTGATTTCAAAGTAGTTACTAAATCTACTATTGAAGCAAAAGAAACTATCGAGCATGAAGGTAAAACTCTTCCTTACGTTAAAGTTGATATTTCTTCAGCTTCTCACCCTTTCTATACTGGAACTCAAAGAGTTCTTGATACTGAAGGACGTGTTGATAAATTTAATAAGAAATACGCTAGAAAGTAATAAAACCATTAAGTCATTGGTTATAAAAAAGCCCGCTATTAAGTGGGCTTTTTTTTGTCCAAAAATGTGTAATTATCTTCACATTCTCTAAAAGCCAGCACCAACACTCACACCCTTAAGTTTGATAAAATAATAATATGAAAAAGCGAACACCAAATGAAGACAAAGCTTTTCACGATGTTCTTGGAAAACTTAATAAAAAGATGCCAGGACTTTATTACGGACGAACTGATCGTGTTGCGAAGGTCATGTATGACTTTATTCATAATTCATCAGAAGTAAGTGATGAGAACGCTGGAATCCTAGGAGATTTAAGTGTCGAGGACATTCGTTACAAACTAAGCTTTACTTCTTAATCAGACATTTATTTTTATTAAGGGAGGCCTAGGCTTCCCTTTTTCTATTTATATATTAATAAGGAGGTTAAATGGAAATTTTATTAATGAATAACGAAAAAGCCGCACTCTTTGATTATAATGACTATAAACAAAAAGCGAAATTAACTAAAACTTTTGATAATAGTGAGTATGGTAAAAAAGACTCAGATATTTTTACCCACAAGGCCGGACGTATGGCCACATCATATAATCATGATCAATCTTCATTTTCAGATAATGGATACAAAGATGAATTGGTTCATAAATTCTCTAATGATGTGATTCACTACTTAGATGACATGAATAGAGAAGGGCATGTGCATGATTTAATTATTATCTCAGAGCCTTCTTGTCTTGGACATCTAAGAGAGAATATTTCAAAAGAATTAAAGGATAAAT
>CAJXHA010000023.1 GCA_913053615.1 uncultured Bacteriovoracaceae bacterium
CTAAACCATAAGCACCTAGAGCTAAAAAGTAATATTGAAAATAAACATCTTTAATTAAGTCTATTTCAAATAATAATAGGAAAAGCCAAAAAATAATTTCAAAAAACCTGAGGTGCAAAAGATTGATTGTTAGATGATTCTTTTTTTCTAATAAATTTTTAAGTATTAAAATAGGATCAATAAGTAATCTAAAAAATGGAGTTAAAAAACTAATAATATATAGGTTCTCAACAAGGTCCTCTTTTTCTCCCTTTGCAATAATAAGCGCCCTAAAATACTCTCCAAGGTTAAACAGTAGAGCTGCGATAAAAATAGGAATTGTATAAATTTGATAGCTTGTTAGGTACTGAGTACTTCTAAACTTCCACACATTTACGATAAGTAACGTTATGATTAAGAGAGACTTCATTATTTTGTTAATAGAAAAGATGTTTTTGATTCAAGCTCAATAGAAATATTTTGCTTACCCAGTGCTATTAACGACTCATAGGACTGATATAAAGTACCATCAATTTCCATTTCACCTTCTAAAATAATAATAGATTCTCCATCCTCCAGGTTAAATTCATGCTTGCCTCGACTAGCATTAATAAGAGTGGTCTCAAATTCGGCATGCTTTAAAAGACTTGTTACAAAATCACTTTCAAAAACATTTTCTTTGATAGCACTTCCATACTTTTTGTTAAATGCATCTGAAAAGTTTAAAACATCAAGTGCTTGATCAATATGTAATTCCCTAGAATTACCTTGATCATCAACACGATCCCAATCCCATACTCGATAAGTAACACCGCTAGACTGCTGAATTTCACAAAGAGTTATATCACTTCCTAAGGCATGAACCATTCCAGCAGGAAGAACGTAGAACTCTCCTTTTTTAACAGGAATAAAATTTAAGAAATTTTGAATGGGAAGACCTGAGATGATTGCATTTTTAAATTCTTTTTTAGTTACACCTTTTTTAAAGCCTAGATAAATACCAGCACCTGGCTTAGCATCTAATATGATCCAACACTCAGTTTTACCTGACTCATTTTCATGAACTCTTGCATATTCATCATCTGGATGAACTTGAATCGAGAGATTATCACTGGTGGAAATAAATTTTATTAAGTAATTAAGTTGAATGTACTTACTTAATTCTTCTTCATTAATTTTTGAATTACCACTTGCATGAGTGGAAACCTCATATGTTTCTCCAATATGATCATTTGAAGGTAAGTTCTTAAGCTCTGCTAGACGCTTTGAACCCCATATTTTCTCAACAATAAATGAATCTAATTTAAATAAGCCTTGCATTATTCAATGAATTTTATTTCACTTTAGACATTTTCGTAATACGCCAAGTGTTAAGTAATAATCGTCATTTTCCCGCTTGGCACTAACCTAAATAAATAATACACTAGTACTTCAATTGGGAGGCCTAAATTGAATAAAATACTAGTACTCGATGGTGCCATGGGTACCATGATTCAAAAATACAAACTTACTGAGGAAGATTACCGAGGTGAGCGCTTTAAAGATTATCCAAGCTCATTAAAAGGAAATAATGATCTGCTTAGTTTAACTAAGCCTGAAGTTATTTTTGAAATTCACAAAAAGTATCTAGCGGCCGGTGCCGATATTATCGAAACAAATACTTTCTCAGCAACAAGTGTGGCCATGGCAGATTATAATATGGAAGAGCTTGTGCATGAGTTAAACTATGAGTCCGCAAGACTAGCTCGTAAAGCATGTGATGAATTCTCAACCAAAGAAAAACCTCGCTTCGTAGCGGGCTCAATCGGTCCAACAAATAAAACAGCGTCCCTATCTCCAGATGTAAATAATCCAGGCTATAGGGCCATTACTTTTGATGAATTAGTAGAAACATATAAAGAACAAATTCACGGACTCGTTGAAGGTGGTGTTGATTACTTACTTGTTGAAACAGTCTTCGATACACTTAATGCAAAAGCTGCTCTCTTTGCAATTGATCAATACTTTGATGAAAAAAAATTAGAACGCTTACCTATCATGGTATCTGGAACGATTACCGATCAATCAGGGAGAACTCTTTCAGGGCAAACTATTGAGGCCTTCTTACACTCGGTTTCCCATTTTCCACTTATGAGTATTGGTATTAACTGTGCTTTAGGTGCAGATCTAATGCGTCCTTATATAAAAACATTAGCGGAGAAGTCTCCGTTCCCAATAAGTATATATCCAAATGCTGGTCTTCCTAATGAATTTGGAGAATATGATCAGACTCCAAAACAGATGGCAGATATTGTTGAAGAATATTTACAAGAGGGCTTTATTAATATTGTTGGTGGATGTTGTGGAACAACTGATAACCACATTAAAGAAATAGCAGAGCGTGCAAAAAATCATACCGCTCATCAAATCCCTGAGCTACCTAGAGTTCCTAATTATTCTGGTCTTGAACCCCTCACAATTTATGAAGAAAGTAATTTTATCAATGTCGGTGAAAGAACTAATATTTCTGGCTCTCTTAAATTTAAAAAACTTATTCAAGAAGAGAACTATGAAGAAGCTGTAACTGTTGCTAGGAATCAAGTTGAAAATGGTGCTCAAATACTCGATGTTAATATGGATGATGGAATGATTGACGGTGTAAGTGCTATGACTACATTTCTAAATCTTATTGCTGCAGAACCAGATATTGCAAGAATTCCTATAATGATTGACTCTTCGAAGTGGGAAATCATTGAAGCTGGTTTAAAGTGTGTTCAAGGTAAGGCAGTTGTTAATTCTATTTCTCTTAAAGAAGGGGAAGAAGAGTTCTTATATCATGCACGCATGATTAAAAAATATGGTGCGGCCGTTGTGGTTATGGCCTTTGATGAAAAAGGTCAAGCTGATACCTATGAGAGAAGAATTGAAATTTGTAAACGTGCATATGACTTATTAGTAAACAAAGTACAATTTGCACCAGAAGATATAATTTTTGATCCAAATATATTAGCTATCGCAACAGGTATTGAAGAACATAATAATTATGGCGTGGATTTCATTAATGCCACAAAGTGGATAAAAGAAAATCTTCCTTATGCCAAAGTAAGTGGTGGTGTTTCTAATCTTTCTTTTTCATTTAGAGGTAATAACCCGGTTAGAGAAGCGATTCATTCAGTTTTTCTTTATCATGCTATTAAGGCCGGTATGGACATGGGGATTGTAAATCCTGGGATGTTGGAAGTTTATGATGAGATTGATCCAGAATTAAGAGAGTTAGTAGAAGACGTTGTCCTTAACCGCTCAGAAGATGCAACAGAGAAATTATTAGATGCTGCTCAATCAGTTAAAGGTAAAAAGAAAGAATCAAAATTAGATCTCTCATGGCGAGAAGCCGACGTTCAGTCGAGAATAAATCATGCTCTTGTAAAAGGAATACCTGATTATATTGTAGATGATGTAGAAGAAGCACGCCAAACAGTTGAAAGACCCCTACAAGTAATCGAGGGACCTTTAATGGAAGGGATGAATATTGTTGGTGAATTATTTGGGGAAGGTAAAATGTTCTTGCCTCAAGTTGTAAAGTCAGCTCGTGTAATGAAAAAAGCCGTTGCTCACCTACAACCATTTATCGAAGATGAAAAAGATGGAACAGGCTCTAGTTCCCAAGGTAAAATTCTTATGGCCACTGTAAAAGGTGATGTTCATGATATTGGAAAAAATATTGTATCAGTAGTCTTGGCCTGTAATAATTTTGAAGTAATTGATATGGGGGTTATGGTTCCTTGTGAAGAAATATTAAAAAGAGCTCAAGAGGAAAATGTAGACATTATTGGTCTTTCCGGATTAATTACACCTAGTCTTGATGAAATGGTTAATGTTGCCAGTGAAATGCAAAGACTAAATATTAATAAGCCACTTCTCGTTGGAGGTGCAACCACTTCTCGAATCCATACGGCGGTAAAAATTGATCCACATATAGAGCAAACAGTTGTTCATGTTGCAGATGCTTCGAAGTCTGTACCTGTAGCTCAAATGCTTTTAAGTCAGCCGGAAAAAACGAGAGAAGAAACAAAGAAACATTACGAGGACTTAAGGGAAAGCCATAAAAAGCGTACTCAAAAGGTGGAGTTAATCCCTTACTCAGACGCACTTAAAAAGAAAACTATTATAGATTGGAATAATTTTAATCCCCTTGAGCCAAGCTTTGTAGGTGTTAAAACGATAGATGATATTGGTGTCAATGAACTGATCCCATTTATTGACTGGTCTCCTTTCTTTAATACATGGAGATTAAAAGGAAGTTATCCAAAAATATTAAAAGATGAAAAGTATGGTGAAGAGGCCACTAAATTATTCTCAGAGGCACAAGACTACTTAAAAGTATTGGCCAATTCTGAACACATAAAACCAAAAGCTAAATTGGGATTCTTTAAAGCTCAGAGTAAAGACGATGATATTCTATTAACTGAAGCTAACTCTAAACTCTGCATGCTCAGAAACCAGAGAAAACTTAATGAATCTCCAAATAGATCCCTAGCAGATTTTATATCACCAAACTCAAATGATTTTATTGGGGCATTCATTGTTACTATAGGTCATGGCGTTGATAAGGTTTGTGAGAGTTACAAGAAAGACAATGATGACTATGCAGTAATTATGTTAAAAGCACTTGCTGATAGACTTGCTGAAGCCTATGCAGAATACCTTCATCTAAAGGTCAGAACTCATTACTGGGGATATGCTAAGGATGAAAAGCTTAGCAATGAAGAGCTTATTAAAGAGAAGTATCAAGGAATAAGACCAGCTCCTGGTTATGCAGCATGTCCCGATCACACTGAAAAACGAAAATTATTTAAACTTTTAAATGCTAGTGAAATTGATGTAGAATTAACTGAGTCTTGTGCTATGTTCCCTGCGTCTTCTGTGTCTGGTTGGTATTTTTCACATCCAGAATCTAGGTACTTTAATGTTGGAACAATTGGCGAAGATCAATTAGAAGATTATGCAAAAAGAAAAGATATGCCATTAGAAGAAATGCGAAAATGGTTATCACCGATTTTAGAATAGGTTTATTATGACAAAAATTATTGACCACTTATCACAAGCGAAAAGTACATTATTTTCATTTGAAATTCTTCCCCCACTAAAGGGTAAAGGAATTGATAGCTTATTTAATGAAGTTGAACCTTTGATGGAGTTTCAACCTAAGTTTATTGATGTTACTTATCATCGAGAAGAATACATATATCGCAAAAAGGATAATGGTCTTTTACAAAGAATCTCTTTAAGAAAGAGACCTGGAACGGTTGGAATTTGTGCCGCTTTAATGAACCGATTTCATGTCGATACTGTTCCTCATTTAATTTGTGGTGGTTTTACAAAAGAAGAAACAGAGTCTGCCCTAATGGATTGTCACTTTTTAGGAATTGATAATATTTTGGCCCTTCGTGGAGATGCTATTAAATCTGAAAATAGATTTTCTCCAACAGAGGGAGGTAATGCTTATGCAAGTGATCTCATTCAACAAATACAAGATTTAAATGAAGGTCATTATCTTTATCAAGAAGAAGAAAGCTCTTATCCTACAAACTTTTGCATTGGTGCTGCTGGTTATCCTGAAAAGCACTTTGAAGCACCAAATTTTAATAGTGATTTAAAATATCTAAAAAAGAAAGTTGATCTTGGAGCACAGTTTATAGTGACTCAAATGTTCTTTGATAATAAAAAATATTTTGAATTTGTGGACAAGTGTAGAGAAATTGGAATTAATGTACCTATTATCCCAGGACTAAAACCTCTAACGACAAAAAAGCAATTAAGTATCTTACCAAGTATTTTTCATATTGATCTTCCTGATGAATTAGTAGAAGCCGTTGAAAATTGTAAAAGCAATGATGATGTGAAAAAGGTAGGAGTCGAGTGGGCAGTAGAGCAATGTCGTGAATTGAAAAAAGCAAATGTTCCATGCCTACATTTTTACTCAATGGGAAAATCAGAGCATATTACATCAATTGCAAAAGAGGTTTTCTAAGTGCTTCCGTATAATAAATCATTACTTATTATCCCCACATATAATGAAATCGATAATATCAAGAAAATGCTGGATACTCTGCATGGCCTTTACCCTGAACTATCAGTCTTAATAATAGATGATGGAAGTCCGGATGGAACAGCTGATATCGTAAAAGACTATCAGAAAAACTGGCCGACACTGCATCTAATTCAAAGAGAGGGTAAACTTGGTCTTGGTACTGCATACATTGCAGGTTTTCGTTTCGCACTTGAAAAAGCTTATGAATACATCTTTGAGATGGACTGTGACTTCTCTCACGATCCTAATGATATTCCTACTCTATTAGAAGCTGCTCAAACTAATGACTTAATCATTGGTTCTCGATATATCAATGGAATTAGAATTATTAATTGGCCTATGCGCAGGCTTCTTTTATCTTATTTTGCAGGAGTTTATACCAGAATTATTACAGGTATGACTGTTTTAGATGCAACAGGCGGTTTTAAGTGTTTTAAAAGAAATGCTCTTGAAAGTCTGAACCTAGATAAGGTTTTCTCGAATGGATACTCATTTCAAATTGAACTGAACTTTAAGGTGTGGAGCAAAGGTCTAAAAGTTAAAGAGGTCCCTATCGTCTTTACAGAAAGAAGAGATGGGGAGTCTAAGATGTCTGGTGGAATTGTCTTTGAAGCTGTATTTGCAGTTATTAAACTAAGACTTAGAAAAATATTTGGAATTTTACATTAATGCTAGAGTTAATTTTAAGCCTAGATACTGATTTATTATTATTTTTAAATCAATTTCACACCCCTTTCTTTGATGAAGTTATGCACTTTCTATCAAAGTCAGTTTTTCTCATGAGTGCATTACTTGCCTTTATTCTCACAATATTAATCTACGGATTTAAAAACAAATCTTGGTTATTTATATTATTTATTTTTATAAACTTTGGCCTAACTGATGCTATATCATCTAAGGTTTTTAAACCTAGCTTTAAACGTTTAAGGCCTTGTAAAGAACAAGTTCTAAAACCAATCGTTCATACATATGGCAATTGCTATGGCGGCGACTATGGATTTGTCTCTTCACACGCAGCAAATACCATGGGAATAGCTATTTTATTGGCCTTATTTTTAAAGTCACGTTTTTGGTGGATAACTATTTTCTACCCTTACTCAGTAGTAGTCTCATTTTCACGTATCTACCTTGGTAAACATTATCCTCTGGATATTCTTGGGGGATGGTTATTAGCATTGGGATGCTCTTTACTTTGCTATTTTATTGTAAAGAAGATCTCCCTCCTCTATTGGAAAAAACACCCTCAAGATTTACTATAATTCGATCTCCATCAACTTTAATTGTATCTACTTCTAGTTCTCTTACTTTGCGTAATAATAAACTCTTAATTGAAAAGATACCAAGCTTTGCTTTATTTAAAGTGATAATCATTTGATTTTTCTCTTCCAAGTTCTCAATGCTTCCATTAAGTCTTAACCATGCATTTAACCAAGAATCTAAAAGTACAGCACCAGTAAACTCTCCCTTATCAATCTTTAAAGAAAGATAACGTGCAATTACAGGAATACTAATTGCTTTATTTAGCTCATCATTTTTAAGTTCGCTCAAACTTAAAGCATCAAGGTCATTTTTAAGGGTTTTGGTTGGTACTTTACCAAAGTCAATATAATTGACCTTTAGTTCACCATTTAAAAGAATACCATTGAGAATACTGATGTCTCTTCCATCAGTATTATATTGAGTAATATCCGAACTGAGAACAATTCGATTTAGATGATAAGCATCCTCTTCGATAAAAATATTTAAATCATCAAGGTTCATATCAAGCTGATTTCCACCAGAGAAAATATCAACACCATTAAAACTAACAGAGTTAAATACATTTAAGAAATCAAAGTCAAACTTCAACTCAACCGTTGTATTATCATCGTGTAAAACTAGATTCTTTAAAATTTTATTAAACTTCACTTCAATATCACGATGTGAAATTTTAACGTCTTCTAAATCATAGCTGGCGTTTTCAGCATAAGCAGTTCCCTTTTTATCTTTGTACTCACCAGATATTTGTACAACTTTAACAATTGGAAACCCCGCCATAGCAAAGCTTGAAATAATAAAACTAAGTAATAAAAACTTCATTTGAATCCTTTGCCCTATTTATTACAACCGGGACAATTCTTTTTAAATTTCTTACGCATATGATTTACACGATCATAAAATGTATTAATAGCTTTTTGACCACTCTCTGTTTCAATAAGCCAGCTAAATTTTTTAACTCCATCATATTTTGAAATGATAAAGCTAAGCGCCTCACCACCTCTAATAACTTCATTCTCTGATTTTAAAACATGTATTTCTTTCTCACATTCACTTTTGTTTAGTATGGGATACTTTTGAAACAAGTATTCCTCTTGTAAGGAAACAAAATCAAACTCTCTTCCCTTATCTATAAAGAGCAAAGATTGCTTAAAACGGACACATAATGGACATTCAGAATCAAATATTACAATTGGTTTCATCAGAATAGCTCACTTTTCTTATAGGCTTCGATTACTTTAATAAAGTTTTTAGAATGGTAATTCTCAAAATTTATTCTTTTACTTACTTCTTCAAGACTTGGATCAATATTTTCTTGCATTAGAACAAAAAGAATATCGACTATTTTATGGGAGAAGATAAAGACACAGGCCAGAGGTGGGATATTACTTTGAGCAATTCCTTTAGTCAGATCTTTATTATCAGGGTCTTCGTGGTGATACATAATGATTTTATCTACATCCATTGGAATTTCAGTATAAGCTTTAACGAAATCAACTGACTTATCGATATGGCCTTTAAAGATATCTTTTTCACCTTCACTATACTCTTCTACTTCTTTATCTTCACGAAATGAAGCATCTTCAATAGCAACGTCATGAAAATAACTAGCGAAAACCAATTTATTCTTGGCCTCAAATTTATTCCACTCCGTATGTCTTAGTATTCCACAAGAAATATAACATAAAGCGATACTGTGAGAAGATAAGTAGTTTTCTGTACTCGAAAACATTTTACTATAAACTTTCTTCAAGTCTTTATTTGCTTTCATCACTTTGAGAGTCATTTTTACACTCTCTTCTGTGGCCTTAATTAAGTTCTCTGAAAAGCCAAGATTAATTGCAACGTCACTTATTTTTTCATGTGCTTTAACAATTCGACTTTCAACCTCTGTACTTTCATCATTTAATATATCTGAGATTTGACTAGATATTAAATCAAAGAAAACTTTTGCATCAGATCTTTCAATCAGTAAATATTCAAATCCTTTAGCTTTAACTTTTTCAATTTTTTCTAAAGTAATCTCGTCCCCTATATTAAAAACGGGAACAATCTTCTCTTCATTTATTTGCGCCATAATTTTGCATTCGGCTTTCTTAAGTTTACTCAAAAGATTAATATTTATTTTTGCATAGCTTGAGCTTTCTCTTAGGACTTCAGAGAGGTTTAAATCAATATGAGAAGAACAAACAATTTCATAAGACTTTATAATATTATTTACCCCATCAAATATATAGGGCTTTTCTATATTACCAATATATGTCTTTCGATCATTAAATGCAGGGTACTCATCAGGATCAATACTAGAACAAATTGCAAAAGGAATTGAAATATTTTTTTCTAAAAGGTAGCTATATAAGTCCCCACCAGTTTTATCTTCTAAAAAATAATCGCTAATGATGAGGTCAAACTTATTATTCTTGATAAGTTCAATGGCTTCCTCATAAGAAGAAGCCATAATTATTTCTGCTCTAAATTTTGCTTGAATTGTGTAATTGATTATATCTCTTACACTTTCATCATCTTCAACTAGTAGAATATTCATACTTTAAAAAGCTAATTCTACCCACTTTAACTTATCGTCAATAGTGATATTTGTAGAACCAAACTCATTCCCATTCTTAGAAAATACTAGTTTATATTCTCCGGGATTTAGTACTAAATGAAAAGCACCTGTTCTGTGACCAATATAGTCTTGATATTTAGCAGCATTACCATTGCTAACTTTATATACATCTATTTTGTACTCAGATAAGTTTTGGCCATTTTGAGAGACAACACCTCTTACTCCAGATTGAGCTGCACGATCAAGTAAGTACTGCCAAGCATCTCTATTACGCTTCACAGTTTTATCTCTCCACTTACTATAACGAGGGTGAAAGCCTTGCCAGCGACTATTCAGCTCAATCACATAAGGGATAACTTGATAAGCAGCATACATCCAATCAATATCTCCACCATCTGCATTATATAAAAGTTCCCATGCTGTTCCTGGTTCATAATCAATCAGGTCAGCAATTTTTCTACCGATTTTCTCAACAACATCTTGAGTTTGAGTTCTCTCTCCATTACACCCATAAGGATAGATTACAAGTTCACTATACGAGTGATATGAAATATCAAAAACAGGTCTATACTCTGCAATAAAGTTCATCATTGCTTGAGTTTCTGGTTCACTTCCAGGTTTAGGACCACGATATGTTTGAGATGATTGACTACCACTTGAACCATTACATTTATTCCATCCCTCGGGGTAGTTTCTATTTAAGTCAACGCCATATCCGCCTCTGGTATTCTTTCTCCAGAAAGAGTCTTCAGTCCACATTTTATTATTACCATCAACATTAAACATAGGAATAACCCAAATTTGATTACTATCTACCCATGCTCTCACTTCATTATCAGAGTCATAGTTTTCTAATAAATATTCGATGATATCTAGACCCATTTCTGGCCCCATAACCTCACGGGCGTGGTGCATACTATTAAATAATAATGTTGGCTCTTTTAATTCATTTAAATCTGCATTATCTGAAATTTTTAATGCCCAAATATCTCTACCCTCTAATGACTTTCCAATACTAATTAATTTAGTAATATCTGGAAAACGTGCGTGATAGTTTTTAACATAAGCTTCAACTTCACTAGGGTTTTGATATTCTTCATCAGGCCCACGATCTACACCCTTAACAGAACTAATCTCAACTTGATATCCAAGTCCTTTTAAGATTTGAAAATCAACATCACTTAAAAGAAGATCTACTTTTTTCGCCCTAACATCAACACCGGCGATATCAAAGCCCTTATGACTTAGTTCTTTTAATGTTTCATGAAAATTATTCGCATCAACAGTTCCAATCATTTTCCAATTTTTTGGTAATTTAAATTGGTCAGCTCCTTCATGAGCAGAAACATTTGTTGAAATAAGTAAAATTAGAAATGTCAGACTTACGACATGCATTAGATAACTCATATGATCCTTCCTTAGAAAATTAACTTATCTTATAGATCATCAAAATTGGTTCTCTAAGTAAATAGGAAAGTTTGCTTATGAGAAAAAGTAAGAATAGTAGAGCTTTTTAGGCCGCTTTAGGTTCAGATGGAAAATCATCAGGCCAAAGAAATTGAGCCTCTTCTAGATATTCATCTGCCTTTTTATTACCATCTTTTCTTAAGGCCTTAATTAGGTAGTCAGCTGCAAGTGGGTCTTTATGTCCATTATTAAAAAGCTCCATTCCCCGACTAATTCGCTCAGTTGTGTTCATTTCATCAAGGTTCGCAAGATAACTAGATATCATATAGTCTGCAACATTCTCATTATCATTTGGGAATCTTTTAAGCATAGATTTAGATTCCGTATAAAAGTTATACTTCACCAATTCCTTTATCATGCCTTTTAAAAACTTAGTCATCCCACCACAAGAAATAGCAACCTTTTCAAAGATTTCTCGAGCAGCAGTTTTCTGGTTATCTTGAAAATAAAACTTTCCAGCAACAAATAAACCAGAGCACATAAAGTTTGTTACATCTTCCGGTCTCTCTTCAAGATCAGTAAAGAGTTCATAATACTCTTCCATATGTTCAAAATTTCCAGTTCTCACCGCAAGGCGAATAACTTCTTTTAAACGATCTGGGTTAGCAGGGAAGTATTTTGCAATATTTCTCACAACATCATAAGCTTCAAAGTATCTTTCTTGTTTTACAAATAACTCATAAAGTCCAACCTGACACTTAAAGTGAATACTATTAATCTCTAGACCTTTCTTATAGTCACCCTTAGCTTCTTCTGATTGCTCTAAGAAGTATTTAGTTTGCCCATGATAAAATAATGCTAATGAAGGCTTCTTAGACTTAGTGATTGCTGAATTGAAAATATTTAAAGCTTCTTCGTAATTCCCTGAGAACATTTGCTCCTTACCTTGATCGATAAGTTTCATATACTCACTTGGATAGAGCTTATTAATAACAGCAGTAATTAAACTCTTTTGTAAGCTTTTAACTGTATAAGGTTTAATAATAAATGAATCAACATCTTCCTCAGCAGCCTTTGCCACTGCTGACTGAGATATATTAGAAGTAACTAGAACTAAAGTGGTATCATCTAGCTTCTTTTCTAACTCGCGGTACTTCTTAAAAAGATCAAAACCAGATCCACCAATAATACTAAAGTCTGATAATACTAATTTAGGCTTTTCTTTATCGATAACTTCCATAGCTTCCGCATAATGGGCAACAGAAGAGATTTGTTGGCGTTTAGCCCCCATATCAACAAGAGTTTTAACCAAACGTCTTCTTGAAGCAGATGATTTATCTACTAAAAGAACTTTGTTCTTGCTCAGAAACTCTTTGAATAGCTCTTCTTTTTTCTCAGCCTTCATCTTCTAAGTAGTACCCTCTAGCTAAATTCATAAACTCACTTATACTCTCTTGCCTCTCCTGATAGAGAGTTGAGAAAGTATTATATTTTTCTTCATTTACTTCATTAATAAACTCTAAGCAAACGAGAACTTTACCATCTTCAAAATCTTCAATCTCTAAAACTTTTGCACTTTGCACAATAGATACTTTTGAGCCTGCATATTTCAAATTAACTTTTACATTATATTCTTTATCCTGAGCTAGGTGCCCCTTTTCTATAATAACCACAATCTCTGTCGTATAGAAATCTTCAAACTTACACACATGAGAGACATTCTCATCAGCACTCTCAATAATAACATTTAACTCCCCAGACTCTGTACTAACAGGTATTTCTTGAGAGAAAATTTCTTTAAGATCTTCAGAATCTTTATTATCAATAATCTGATTAGGGTCTAACTCTTTTTTAACTTCTTCACCAGCCTCACTATTATCTATAATAGCATTTCCAAGATCTGTAACATTGCCACTTTTAGACTCTAGTGCTTCAATCATTTCTCTAGTTTTCTTTGCAGAAAGATCTTCTTCTATTTCTTCACCAATCTGAGTATCATCTAAAGAAACCTCTTTCTTCTTAGTAACCAGCTCTCCAATTTCATCATCAGCGTCGGCATAAAGATCTTTACCAGACTTAGACTCTACATTTCCTATTTGCTTATTTCTTTTATCTGTTGATTTTCCTTCACTTTCATCATCGATATCTTTTACTTCACCAATAAAAGCTTTTTTAGCAGAATTACTTAGACTCTCTGTCTCACCTACATCTGCTCCAATTTGTTGAGTAGTTTTTGACTTAGTAAGTGCATCTAGCCCATCTCTATTAAGCTCATCTACTCCAAGATTTTCTCTTTCTTTTTTCTTGGCCTCAATTTTATCTTGGGCCTTCTTAATGGCCTGTGGCTGTGGTTTGGCCAAGTCTTCTACATCATCACCTTCTTCGAGAAGTCCTGCTGCTTTTAATGCTTCTTTTCTTTTTGCAATGAGCTTATCTAGACCATCTCGATCTAATTCATCAATATTTAGATCATCATCACTTAATCCTGCTTTCTTTAAAGCTTCTTGTTTCTTTTTAAGTTTATCTAAATTTTCACGATCTAGCTCATCAACACCTAAATCGTCATGTTCTCTTTTATTCGAAATTGGAGATTTCTCTTTAATTGCCTTAATGGCCCTAGGCTCTTTTCTTCCAAGGTCTTCAAGGTCATCACCCTCTTCTAAAAGCCCCGCAGCTTCAAGTGCCTTCTTTCTTTTTTGCATTAATTTATCTAGACCATCTCGATCTAATTCATCAATATTAAGGTCTTCATCACTTAAGCCAGCTTTTTTAAGTGCTTCTTGTTTTTTCTTTAATTTATCTAAGGCATCTCTATCGATCTCATCAATTCCAAGATCTTCTGCACTCTTTGTTGGAGCTTGAAAATCTGAATTATTTAATTCAGCTTCAGTAATACCATCTCTTGCATTTACTCCAGCGACAGGGTCATCGGCAGAACTTCTAATAGGAGCTGTCTCTTTACTATCTCTTAGTTTTTCTTCTTCAGGAGATCTCGCCTCTCTACTAATACTCTTCTTTTTCTTAGCATTAATAAGTCCATCAGACTGATCATCTTCTTCATCGCTAAAAGGATCCTTTTGGGCAGCTAATTTACCCTTGAGGGGTGCTCTTTCTAATTGATCAGTAGATGCCTCACTATCATAGTGTCCACCTAGATCATCTTCATCAAAAGATGACTTTTTATTTTCTTTGGCCTTTATTTCATTAGGCTTTAAATGACCACTTAAAGGATCATCATTAATTTCATCAGTTGAGCCCTTACCACCATAGTGTCCGCCAACATCACCTTCATCAACACCTTCATGCTCTTTCGCATCTTTTAATTTAGCTTGATTCGGTTTTAATTTACCACTTAATGGATCATCATTGATTTCATCAGTTGAGCCCTTACCACCATAGTGTCCGCCAACATCACCTTCATCAACACCTTCATGCTCTTTCGCATCTTTTAATTTAGCTTGATTCGGTTTTAATTTACCACTTAATGGATCATCATTAATTTCATCAGTTGATCCCTTACCACCATAATTTCCACCAAGATCATCTTCCTCAAAGTCCCCTCTTTTTTGCTTTTTTTCAGGTGATACTTCTTCAAATGATGCATGAGCTTTTTTAGCCGCTACTTCTTCTTCATCCCCTGCACCCTTACTCTTACCACTATAACTTCCACCTAAGTCATCCTCACTAAAGCCATCAGAGTTTTTCTTATCTTTTGATTCAGCAGCATCAAAGTCTTCATTAGAGACTTTTCCTTTGAGATTATCTAATTCATCTACTGAACCATCTTTATTTTTGCCAGTTAAAAGGTCATTGCGAGCATCTTCCCCCTCGCTTTCACCATCAAGTTTTCCACCAACGTCACCTTCACCTTCTGCGTCTTTATCAAACTTATCTGCATCTTCTTTTTCTTTTTTGTCTGCATCAAAGTTAAATTTTGTATCACAAGTCTCAAGAATCAATTCTTCTTTGGTTAATGCATAATTAGAGTTTTCTGCAACTTCAACTACACCATTACTAAATTTAAAACGAGAGAAGACTTGTCCATCACTTGTGTAAAAATATAAGTGAGGTGCATCTGAAGAAAAATTCCAACGTTGTGCTTTCCAATCAAATTCTGGTTTAGAACCTGAAAAGTACCAAGCACCATCTTCTAAGACAAACTGTTGTTCATCTTGATTCTTGAGTACATACTTCCAAGTAGGCATACTATCACCTGGCTGAGGCTCTAGCTCAAACCATTGCCCAATATGTGGAGATGGACCTAATAATCTAATTAAATATCTCTTTAAGATTTTCTTATGATCACTCTTATGCTTTAAGATCCATGTATCACTTTGAAGTTCAAGAGCTTTAGTAGCGGCAAAGTCACTTTTCTTTTCATCACCTTTTGCATCTTGTGCTTTTCCTTGTGACATAGACTTTAATTTTTGCTCTTTTTGTTTCTCAATTTTAGAAATTTGAGAGCGAAGGTTTCTTGCCCAAAAATCAACTTTAAAACTTAGAGTTTTAGATCGCATGGAATCGTCTAAAAGCTCCTGACAGCCGTACTTTGCAAGAACCTTTTCTACTTTTTTATTTTTAACCAGCATTAGACAAGCAGGTTTTACTAATCCGTTTTTAATTAATTTTTTCTGATTCTTTAAAAAATCAACTGCAACTTGTAAATCCGCTTTATTGGCAACTTTAAATAGAACAATTCCATTCCCCGATGTTTGAATAAATTGTCCGGCCTCTGCTGGGTTATTAATAAACTCTACATCGTAGTCTGATTTTTTAGCATAGTACTCACTGAGTTCAGAAATTACCTGTAGCTCTTTGGATAAATTAAAAAATATAAGATTAATATTACTCATAAAAAAACCTAAAATCCCATACTACTTGTCGGAAATTAAATGAATTTCTGAAATTATTTAGAAAGTTTTTACAATTTTTTACTCAGGTTTTTTAATTAATATTTCTCAATACTTATTCCGATATTTTATTTATGGAAGACAATGAATTTGAGAAAAAGCTCGAAGAGTTTAAAGAGATTGTTGAATCTAATGATTTAGAGGCGTTAAAGGATGCCTTTGAAGATTATCCGACAGCTTTAGTCATCGACTTTCTTGAGGATCAAACAGATACAGAGATTGTAAAGTTTATCAATTTACTCGACCTTGAGGATGCTGGACGTATTTACTCTTATTTGCCAATTGAGAAACAAATTGAGCTTTATCAAATCCTTGATAAGAAAACATTTAGTGATATCTTCACTGCAATGTACTCAGATTCTCGAGCCGATTTATTTCAAGAATTTGAAAAAGAAGATCAGATTGAAGTACTACCCTACCTTGATAAAAAAACTAGGGAAGACGTAATTGTTCTAAGTGCATACCCACCAGAGACAGCTGGTGGGATTATGAATACAGACTTTGCAACTATTTTAATAACCATGACATGTCAGCAAGCGCTTGCCAAAATTCGCAAGGACGCTCCATCTCAAAAAATGATTTACTATATTTATGTTGTCAATGATGACATGGAGATGCTTGGTATTATTACCCTGAAAGACCTGATCATGGCCGACCCAAAAGATATCGTAAAGGATTTGTATAACGATAATTTTGTCTACGCTAATGTAAATGAAGATAGAGAGGCCGTTGCACAAAAAATTGAAAAGCATGACCTCGTTGCAATTCCTGTTATTAATAATCGAGATCAATTAGTAGGTATTGTTAGTCACGAAGAAGCTATCGATATTATCCGCGCGGAGCATACTGAAGATATGGAAAAATTCATGGGTATCTTACCCTCTGAAGATGAGCAAACATATCTTAATACATCATCCATTGATCACTTTAAGAAGAGAGTCGTTTGGTTAGTTTCCTTAGCTGCTGTTGGATTAATTTCAGGTGTAATTATCCATCACTATCAAGGTGTATTAGAGCAATTAATAATTCTTGCTCTCTATATGCCAATGATGACTGCAACCGGAGGGAACACTGGTTCGCAAGCAGCTACTGTAGTTATCAGGGCAATTGCACTTCAACAGATTGAAGATAACGAATGGTATAAAATTTTATTTAAAGAGTTAAAGATTTCACTTATGCTCTCTATCTGTGTGGGTGGATTAGTCTTTATTAAAATTGCCTTTTTAACTTCAATGTCTTTATTACCACAAGGTTTTACCTTTAACTTTATTGCCTTTGTAATTGGACTTGCAATTGGAATGCAAGTTATAACATCTGCACTCGTTGGTGCAGGTTTACCTTTACTCGTACGTAAACTAGGCGGGGATCCAGCAGTTGCGGCGAGTCCTGCGATTACAACAACAGTAGATATAACTGGTCTTCTTATTTACTTTGCGATAGCATCGAAAGCACTAAGTCTTAGTTAAAATTGCATTAAAAGGTTTTGTCATGAGAACAGTAATTTTATGTGGCGGTTCAGGCACAAGATTATGGCCAATAAGTACTAATAAACTTCCCAAACAATTTATAAAAATATTTGAAAACGAATCTCTTTTTGAGAAGACAGTCAAAAGAAATAAATCTGATAGTTTTACAATTATAGCGAATAGTAATCATCAAGACCTTGTTAAAAACTCTCTTCCAGATAATGCTTTAGCATTATATGAAGAAGTAGGAAGAAATACTGCCCCTGCTATCGCTCTCGCTTGCTTATTTGCTGAGCCAGAAGAGATATTATTGGTCGTTCCATCAGATCACTTAATAAATAAACAAGATAATTATACACAAGCAATTGCACAAGCTAAGGCCTTTGCACAAGAAGACAAGCTTGTGACTTTTGGAATACAACCAACCCACCCAGAAACAGGCTATGGCTACATTGAAGCAAATGGTAATGATGTTCTTTCTTTCAAAGAAAAACCAGATTTAGAAACTGCTAAGAGTTACCTAGCCAAAGGAAATTACTTTTGGAACTCAGGTATGTTCTGCTTTAAAGCAAAAGTCTTTCTTGAAGAGCTAAAAGAACATGCACCAGATATCTATGAAATTTGTGCCCGTCTTCATAGTAAAATTACAGATAAAAATCATATTGTTCTAAAAGAAGAAAAGTTAAAACAAATTCGCAGTGAGAGTATTGATTATGCTGTTATGGAAAAATCTAAAAGAGTAAAAGTTATTCCAAGTGATTTAGGCTGGAGTGATCTTGGCTCATTTGACTCTCTTTATGAGCACCTAACATTTGATACTGATAAGAATACGAAGACGAAGAACCTTGTAAGTATTGATTCTCAAAATAACCTCATTATTAATGAATTAGACTCACCGATTGCACTCTTTGATGTTGAGAATATGATCATAGTAAATACGAAAGAAGGCGTTCTCTTTGGTAAGAGAGGAGAATCTCAAAAAGTGAAAGATCTTTTACAAAAAATCAAAGAAAATAAACTTACTTAATTTTCTTTGATGAATCGTGATCTAAGATTAAAGTAAAATTTGGATGATCCTTTAAATAAGATGCTGGCAAGCTCGAGCGAATATCACCCTCAACTAAATCACGAATTATTTCACTCTTAGTTACACCCGTTGCAATCAAATAAGTTTTTTGGGCATCCATCATCGTTCCAATTCCCATCGTTAATGCGGTATTTGGAATCTCTTCCTCTCCTGTAAAAAGAGTTTTATTAGACTCAATAGTTTTAGAGCTTAAGGCAACAATTCTTGTACGTGAATCACTAGCCGAGCCAGGTTCATTAAGAGCAATATGTCCATTAATCCCAATTCCCATAATTAAGAAGTCTAGACCACCTGCTTTTTGTATTTGTTCTTCATAGAGACTTGAGGCCTCTTCAAAATTAGAATTATGAACATCAGGGACAAATGTATTAGAAGGACTAAAACCCATTGGTTCAAATAAATGAAAGTTTAAATAATGCCCGTATGAGTTTTCATGACCTTTTTTAAGCCCAATATATTCATCCAATGCAAAAGCTTTTACTTTTGAGCAATCTAAGCGCTCTTTTTGATGTAATAGATGAAGATTATGATAAACAGAATCCATCGTTCTACCAGTTGCCACCCCAATATTTAAAGAGGGATTTTCACGAATTGCTTGGTAAATTTCTTTTGCCAGGCACTTTGAGGCCAATTCAGCAGTATCAAACTTTAAGATTTTCATGAAGTCAGTATAGCAGACATGTAAATATTCCATAAAGGAATATATTTATTTATTCCGAATAATTTTTCGTGATACAAATGAAACCATGAGTAAAATACCGAATATTTTGATAATTGAAGATGATAAGTACTTTCGCCTAGGCATCAAAAGCCTTGTAAAAGACATCTGCTTGATAAATGAAGCAGAGACTCTTAAGCAAGCTATTGAAATCTTGAGTACAGGTACTATTGATTTTTGTATTGTGGACCTTAACCTTGGAAAGAATGAGTATGGTGGACTTAAAGTCCTAGAATTATGTCAAAAGATGAATATTGATACAATAGTACTCAGTTCTACAGATGAGCTAGATATTACAGAGAAAGTCTACTCACTAGGTTGCCAGCATTTTCTAGTTAAGTCCCAGTATAAAAAGCACCTACGTTTCTATATTGAAAAGCTAACAAAGAGTCTAGATAAAGAAATTGATAAATTTTTTAACGAAGACTTTATAACAAGTGATGAAAACCTTAAGCGCCAAGTTAAAGAATTATTAGATTATGATCTACGTGGAAGAAGAATTCTCATAACAGGTGAAACAGGTGTGGGAAAGAGTTTACTAGGTAAACTAATTCATAAAGTTCATTTCAAAGACTCTGAGTTTGTTCATCTTAACTGCTCTGAAATATCAGAAAATCTTATTGAATCAGAACTCTTTGGTCACTTAAAGGGATCTTTTACTGGAGCAATAAAAGATAAAGTTGGTCTCTTAGCTAAAGCAAATAATGGTGTTCTTTTCTTAGATGAAATTGCAACCATGCCAATGACCATGCAAAAGAAATTATTAAATGCCATTGAGTCAGGTGAATATTATCCTGTCGGCTCAGATAAACCTCAAAGATCGAACTTCACTTTAATAAGTGCTACTTGTGAAGATTTAATTGAAAAAATACATTCAGATGACTTTAGAAAAGACCTTTTCTTTAGGATAAGTGGTTTTAACCTTAATATTCCTGCACTAAGAGAAAGAAAAGAGGACTTAAGATGTTTAATTAAATATTTTCTCAACCAAAGTCCAAGAAGAATTATATTAAAAGACCAAGCACTTAATAAGCTTCTAAATTATGATTGGCCAGGAAACACTCGTGAATTAAAAAGAGTTATGGATAATTTAATCTTTTCTAACCTCGGTATTATTAATGAAGCTGATATTAAAATTTTTGATGATAAGAGTTCGGTTAACGAATCACTTTTAACAAAAGATCATGAAGAGTACATCGTAAATTTTGGTCTTAGAGAGTATATGAAGAAAATTGAAAAAGAAATTACCCGTAATATACTAGAGAGAAATAATGGTAAAGTTGCGAAAACAATAAAGGATTTAAAAATATCCGCTTCCGCATTCTACCGAATACAAGAAAATTTATAACTTGGCATAGCTTTTGCTCTTCTCCTTTTTAAGTTAAAAAAAGGGGAAGGCAATGAACTTACAAAAAGAAATAATTGCAAAATTTAATAGACAGTTTCCTAATGCCACATTAAAAGAAGTCTCAAAAAAAACAGGCATTCAAATCACAAGAGTATTTCGTATCATCAATGGATATGAAATGAAAGTATCAGAGTATGAAAGGTTTTATCAGGTTCTCACCCAAGATCAAAATAGGGATTCCTGTGAACACCTTGATCTTTACTTAAAGTATCTAAAGACCTTAAGTCATCACAAGAAAAAAGCATTAGAAGAGAAGTATAGTCAAAAGATCCTACTCGATTCTTTGAGTATTCCGCACTATGTACTGAATTCAACTCTAACTAATAATGAAATGGGAGTTGAAAATGCTTAGTATCAATCTAATTGAAAGAATTTTAATTGAATCTGTATATAAAGAAGAAAAGAGCTTTGATAGTATTATAACAGACACTCACCTACCACATGCTGTTATAGAAAACTGTATCATTACTCTACTTGCCAAAAATATCTTAATTAAAAAATTAGATAAGTATTACTTAAATGAAAACCTCTCAAAAGAAGCAACTCAAGCGATTACCTCTGAGAGTGAGAAACTAAAGGCAAAAAAGCTTATTCTCTCTGAAATTATCAGTCATAGTCATGGGGATAATATTAATTTCTTTAAAGTTGCCATGAGTGAAAGAGAAGAAAAAATATTAAATGGTCTTATCTACAATGTAGAAGAGTTTCTAAAGAGCTTATCAACAAACAAATCAACAAAAACAACAAATGAACAAATAATATTCTGGGGAGAATCGAAATATGGAAAAGTTATTAATCATCTTTATAGTTAGTTTTAACCTAATAAGTTGTGGAAAAAACGAAGAACAAAATAGTGAAAAAATTAAAACGACAAGTGCAATTGAGAGAGAAAATCAACTGGAGCTAATCAACTTTGATAAAATTAGCTTTGAAGGAAGTGAAATTCTTTTTAAAAATGGAAATGATCATTTAAAAGAAGAATACTTTACGCAATTAAGAGTAGAAGGCTTTAGACAAATTGATAAGGCCATTTTGCCAAAAACAAAAATCACCTTACCTGAATTAGAAGAGAATAAAACTCTTTTCTTTCAACTTAATTCACCTAAGGAGTTGTGCTCTGTTGAGTTAATGATTCAATCTGATGATTTACAATATGTAGAAAAATTAAATGAGTATTCACTTCAAAAGAATAGTTTTTTCTTGGATCTTAATACAAGTAAGAAATATGAAATTGAAGTTCTCGATTATCGCTACTGTAAATATCCACAAAGTTTTATGGAACGGATTGCTGAACTTAGAAAAACACATTACTTCATTCACTTTTTAGAAGACGAAAGACAAAAGATTATTCCAATTGAAGAAAGTGAACTACTCGCCAAAGGACTAAAGCTTATTGACCCAGCGGCCCAGATCAAATTTAATCGCCTAGAGAAGTTTTTAACTAAGAAAAATACACTCAAGCAATACCCA
>CAJXHA010000024.1 GCA_913053615.1 uncultured Bacteriovoracaceae bacterium
GCTGCTAAGAACTATAAGTCTGTTTGTGTACTTTCTCACCCAAACTGTTATTCTGAATTTACAGAACAATTTGAAAAAGAAGGTACAACAGATATTAACTTTAGACTTAAAATGTCAAAGCAAGTCTTTTTCAAGCTTGCCAAGTATAATGAATCAATAGCATTTAAACTTGATCAAGTAAGTGAAGAAAAAGAAAATTACACAGAATTAAGATATGGTGAAAACTCACATCAAAAAGCTTGGTTAGAGTCTCAAGGTTTTGGTTTATCTCAAATTAAACAATATCAAGGAAAAGAGTTATCTTATAATAATTTTTTAGATATGGATGCGGCTTATTGGAGCTGTTTTGAGGCAGACAAAGCAACCGAGGGTAAATTCTTTGTAGCCTCTATTGTAAAACATAATAATCCTTGTGGATTGGCCTTAAATAAAAATCCAGAACTTGCTCTAGCAAATGCATGGGCCGGAGATCCTAAAAGTGCATTTGGAAGTATTATTTGTTTTAATCAAACAATGACTGCCAATATGGCATACTTTTTTGAAGATAAGTTTGTGGAAGTCATCATGGCTCCCGACTTTGAAATGGGTGCCCTAGAAAAATTATCTAAGAAGAAGAATTTAAGAGTAATAAAAGTTGATACACCAACTTATGAAACATATTTAGAAAAGAAAACTATTTGGGGTGCCAACCTAATTCAAGAACATGATGGTCATATTGATCATGAATTCCAACTTGTGACTAATTCAAAGTTTGATAATGACTTTCAAGAGATGTTAAGCCTTGGAAGTGTAATGGCAAAAGCACTTAAATCAAATGCAATTTGTTTTCTTGCCAAAAAAGACCAAGGCTATTGGCTAGCGGGTGCTGGCATGGGACAGCCTAATCGAATTGATTCCATGGAATTACTAGCAGCTAAGAGAGCACTCGAAAATGGTGCTGAGATAGAAAACTGTCTCATGATTTCTGATGCTTTTTTTCCATTTAGAGATACCATTGATAGTGCCGCTAAAATTGGAGTTCGCTCTATCTTACAACCAGGTGGCAGTATAAAAGATCAAGAAGTAATTGAGGCCTGTAATGAACATGGAATATCTATGGCCTTTACAAATTATAGGCATTTTAAGCACTAAGGATAAAACATGGATTATAAATCAGCTGGCGTAGACATAGATCTTGGTGATCAATTTGTTAAAAATATTATCCCAATGGTTAAGCGATCATTTAATCAAAACGTCAAAAATGACTTAACATCTTTTTCTGCAGTATATGATATTGGACCTTTTTATCTAACTGCATGTACTGATGGAGTTGGTACTAAAGTGATGTTAGCTATGGAAACTGGCATTCATAATACTATTGGGCAAGACCTAGTAGCAATGAATGTAAATGACTTAATTTGTAATGGATCTAGACCTATTTTCTTTTTAGATTATATCGCATGCCATGGTCTTGAGTTAGAGAAAATGCAAAATATAGTTCATGGAATGAATGAAGCATGCCTTAAGGCCGGATGTGCCTTAATCGGTGGAGAGACGGCCGAAATGAATGATCTCTACCAAGAAAATCATTATGACCTTGCCGGCTTTTCGGTTGGTATGGTGGAGAAAGATAAGCTTATTAATGGAGAAAAAGTACAAGTCGGTGATAAATTAATTGCTATTAAGGCCAATGGGTTTCATTCCAATGGATATAGTCTAGTAAGAAGATTAATTAAAGAGGATGAGATTGATCTAAAAAAAGCTCTCTTAACACCTACACCCATTTATGTTCCAACTATAATGAACTTATTAGAAGCAGCATTTGATGATATTCATGGAATCGCTAATATTACCGGTGGTGGCCTTTATAATATTGAAAGAATTAATAAAAATTTTAAGTATATTATCAATAACCCATTTGCCATAAGTACATTACCCATTGAGATGCAGACAATTATCAAACGAGCTGAACTAGATCATCATAATCTTTATAAAACATTTAATATGGGACAAGGTATGGTGATTTGTATTAATGCAAGTGCTGAAAAAAGAATTCAAAAATTATTAAGTGATCTGTCTGTGGAGTCAAAGGTAATAGGTCATGTTGAAGCTGGTAGTGGAGTTGAGTATTAAGCTGATTTTTTTAATTGTTTAAAGTGATTATAAATTACTAAGCGCAAATTCTTTATATCTATCGGTTTGGTTAGAAAATCACTCATTCCACAATCATAACAGGCCTTACGATCTTCTTCTTCAGAGTTAGCTGTCATGGCAATAATCAGAGGAGCATCAAAGAAATCAAACTCTGCTAATATTTTTTCAGTGGCCTCTAATCCGCTTAGTATAGGCATCTGTAGATCCATAAAGACCACATCATACTTATTTTTAATGGCCATCTCATAAGCTTCTTCACCATTTTCAGCGATATCTATATTAAAGCCTAATTTACTAAAAATTTTACTTGCCACTAGTTGATTAACTTTATTATCCTCAGCTACTAAAATATTAAGATTAATATTTGAGATATCAATATCAGCTTGTTTAGTCGTTTGAGCAAAGATAGCTTGCTCGGGTGCATAGTCTAATTTTATTTTAAAATAGAAAACAGACCCTTCCCCTTCGACTGATTCAATTTCAATTTGAGAATCATATAATTCTACAATTTTCTTAGAAATTGATAGGCCAAGACCTGTTCCACCAAACTTTCTATTAATTGAAGAGTCTGCTTGAGAAAATGCTTCAAATAGCTTTTCTTTTACCTCTTTATTCATTCCTATTCCAGTATCTTTTATAAGAAAACAAATTTCTTGCGATTGACTAGTGGACATAACCTCTTTTAATTCAATGTTAACTGATCCTCTTTCAGTAAACTTGATTGCATTTCCGACTAGATTAAAAAGAACTTGAGTTAATCTAACCCTATCCCCTAGACAATACTCTCGTAAGTTTTCATCAATATGTACATTGAGATCAATCCCCTTTCTCCTGGCCACTTCCATTAAAGTCGATTGCACCGAATTTACTAATTTTTTGATAGAAAAAGGAATATTTTCTAGTACAACTTTATCAGCTTCAAGTTTAGAAAAATCTAAAATATTATTAATTAATTGTAATAAAAGCTGTCCTGATTCTTGAATAATTTTTGCTGTTTCCCTTTCCTCAGAACCTTTTAAAGAATCGAGTAATGAATCAGAAAGTCCAATAATACCATTTAGTGGTGTTCTCAATTCATGACTCATATTTGCCATAAATTCTGATTTATTTTTTGCTACTTCTAATGCAGACTCAGCTACTTTTTTAAACTGTTCATGCTTAATATAACTATCAGTTTTATCAATAAAACTTGCGAGATAAAAAATATTCCCTTTAGAGGAATAAGGATTAAGATTTACCACAAAGAATCTTTCAATACCTGTATTATCTAAGAATTTAAACTCAAATTCGAATTGTTCAACTTTTAATAAGTTTCTTACAACATCTGCATATAAGGCCATAGAATTATTATTTACAATATGGTTCATTAAGGATTGATCATCTTCACCAAAGATTTCAATAAAAGACCAATTTTTTTCATGGATGATTAAGTTTTTATCTACAATTAGAGTCGGAGCTAGAGATTGATTAAAAAGGTTTTCAAATTTTGTTTTTGTTACTTCAATTAATTCTTTTTCAGACTTTAAGTTTTTATTCTTATTTCTATTTAAATAAAATAATAAAGCTCCATAAAATGAAGCACAAAATAAGAAGATACTACTTAGAACATTTAGTAATTTATTTTCAATCCAGAATTCAGAAATAATATATGTAGATAGCGCTATCAAAATAAGAGAAAGAGCTGAGGCAAAAATGATAATATCTTGGTTTTTTCGATATATTTCTAACACATCTCCTTATCGGAGATATGCTTAAAATATTTTGCTTTAATTTACTCATAATGCTCATTAAGTGAGCTTAAGAATGCTTCTAAGTACCTAATATCACTTTGCCCTAGCATTGCATTTCGAACTCGAGGGTCTATGTTTCTAAGGTTCCTAGTTTTAAGTGTCGTGGTTACTTGACGGTAATGATCGATGGCCATTCTTAAAGTCTTAGTTTTACCATGATGAAAGTAAGGAGCATTTAATCCATTAAGGCGTAAACTTGGAACCTTCACCCTACCAATCATATAGGGAAGCATTTCCTCAACTCCACATGGATCACTAGGACGGCAAAGTCTTTGATTTACCAGATTTGTCACATCTTTATTACGCCCATAAAAATTCCAAAGTCCTAAATCCATTGCTTGTGGATTTTGTTTATTTGGACGCTGCAAGAGCATTAAGTCCCCTCTGTTATTAGCACTTGGTACTTGCACATTACTAAAACTATCGAGTCCATGCATCTCTTCATATTCAAATTGAGTTGTCCCTACATTATAATAAAATTGATCTGTAAACATAGGTGGAACATGACAGGCAATACACATTCCACGAGAAGTATTTGATAAGTTAAAGAATATTTTTAAACCTTCAAACTCTTCTTCACCAAATCCGATTTCTTTTTTATAAATATCAAAATACTTCTTTTTAACGAACTTAGGATTTGTAAGCTTAGCAAATGCACTACGTATGCGATGACGATAACTAAAGATACTTTCACCAGCTCTAGGAACTGTATCTATTCCATTTGCAATAAGAAATTGATCATAAGGAGAGCCTATATAATTTCCGTCCTCATCTTTTTCAAAATCAAGATCGTTCATATAGGTTGTGACCGCCTTAATAACATAATCAATGATTTCCTTATCACTGGCACTCGCAACATTTAATCGTTCATCAATATCAAGTCTGTAATCAGCTGGAATTTGACTTGAAGTACCCTGCATAACCACTTTATAGCTACCACCAAATTCACTTGCTAACTCACCACTACCATCATCTTCACGAATGACTTTTACTATATTTTTTAGGGCAATTTGTTTTTCATGACCAAGCCAGCCCATATTTCTACCTGTCATATTTCCTAAAACAGTTTCTGAGTGATCAAAGAACTCTCCATCCCAGTGAGAAGTTCTATTTTGTGCCCACTTACTTCCGATACCAACTAAATTAGGAGTATTTCTAGGGGTATGACTTAAACCATCTGCACGCGCAGGTATCTTACTTTGAGCAGAAAACTCATTATAGCCGCGCATACCAAAGTCATCTAAAGCTTGGTCTACCATATGACAGCTTGAACAGCTCTTGGCACTACCGGCGAAAGGAGAAGGAAAGCTTTGTCCAAAGATATCGATTTCATCAAGGTCTCGAGAGCCCCTTACTAACTTAGAGTTAACATCACCATTGGATTCATAGAAAAAGAACTGAGAAAAACGATCTTCCAGAAAAAGTCTTTCCCCCATTGCAACTAAGGCATCGCTAGCAAATATTGAAACTGAAAATAAACTTAGAATTAGAATCTTTTTCATATTGGTTTCCTAAACATAAACTTTTGTTTGATATATCAAACTATGCCTAGAAAACCAATAAAAAAGTAAAACTTACTTACTATTAGTCTAAAAAACCACGCTTTTGCTGATCTCTTTCAATTGATCTAAAAAGGGCTCCAAAGTTCCCCTCTCCAAAGGCAAGGTGGTTCTTTCTTTGAATAATTTCAAAGAAAATTGGACCAATAATATTTTTTGTAAAAATTTGTAATAGGTAACCTTCATCATCACCATCTACTAAAATTTGTAGATCTTGCAGGCGTTTATGGTCTTCGGTTACATTTGGTACACGCTCAAATACTTCAGCGTAATACTCATCATCAATATCTAGAGTCTCTACATTTCCACTCTTAGTAAGTGTATCAACTGAAGTAATAATATCAGTTGTAAGAAGAGCAATATGTTGAACACCTGGTCCTTTATACTCATCTAAATATTCATTAATTTGTGACTTAGCCTCTGTCCCCTCATTGATTGGAATACAAAATGATCCATCAGCTGAGCGAAGAGCATAACTTGTAAGACCGGTCTTAGCGCCTTTAATATCAAAGTATCTTACTTCATAAAAACCAAATACATCTTTATAAAAATTAGACCACTTTTCCATTGTCCCTTGTTCAACATTATTAGTTAAGTGATCAACTAAGTGGAAACCTAAGTCCTTTACCATTTCAGGATTTTCTAATTTTTCAAAACCCATTTTTTCATACATATCTGCATCTTGATAATTATCTACAAAGTAAATTAAACTATCACCAATTCCCATGATGGCTTGCATATCTTTGCCATCCATTTGGTAGTCAACTGATTCAGCAATTGTAGCACCTCTTTCTTTAGCACCATTTATTGCAAAGTTATTATCTTCAAATTTCCAACCCATTGCACTCACGCATGGTCCGTGTTTTTTATAAAAATTAGTTCCAAAAGATTTTGGCTCATAATTTAAAAGAAAAACAATGTCATTTTGGCGATAAAGATCAACCTTCTTATTCTTATTTGTCATTGTTTTAGAAAAGCCAAATGCTTTAAATAATTTATCAAGCGTAGCCGGATCTTCTGAGCTAAACTCAATAAACTCAATTCCTCTTAATTTTAATGGATTTTCTCTATTTGTTTCAGACATATACACCTCTAATTTTAGTTTTGATTAGCATACATATTAGAGGGAAAACTGTAAAATTTTGGGGCCTATAATTTAATGATACTTATCAGTGTTCAATCACTGTGCCGGAATGCGAAACTGATAAACTTGGATGACATTTTGTTGCTCCTGTCCACCATTTGAAAGCACATTAACTTCTTGTTCAAATTCCCCATTAAATTCAATTGGAAATACTCGCTGACAACCTAGATCACTAAGCATCTGCGATTCTAATTGATTATTGGAAATATCAAGGATTAATTGATCAAATTGTGAGGTGGTTTTCGAGCCTTTTAAATATTGCCTATTATCGTACACAATAGCTGTTTCTCCTGGATTGCATGTGTTTGCATAGAGAAGACCATTAAAACTTAAATTAGAGCCACTTGAAGGGCTATTATAAGATATCTGAGTGGGTTGACCACATGCTAATAAAAAGAATGAATAGAAATAGATTAGCCGATAAATCATATTAAATTTATCGGCTATATAGGAAAATTACTTTAGATTCGAATCAAGCATTAAAAAGTACTGATCCCCTAGTACTTTCAGGCTGTTAGCAACCATTGAAGCATATTCACCATAACCAAAGTATAAATCACTTCTAGCTTGGCCTTTAATTGCCCCACCAGTATCTTGGTTTAGAAAGAATCTTGAGAAGTCTCTCATCACAATGCGATCATTTTGACGAATTGGTTTTTGAGCTTGAATAAAGTTTAAGAAACCATAGTCTTTGTAAATACGATAATCCGTAGCAAGAGATCTATTCTCAGTAAGTGAAATATTATTCACACCAAGAGGTTCGTCTTGAGTGAATTGAAAGAAGATATAGCTTGGGCAACTTGCAAAAACTTCTCTTTGGCGATCAGGGTTTTGCTCAAGGTATAGTCTTTGATTAAAGACACTTGCCTCACCTGGCTTAAGCATTCCAGCTCTTAGCATATACTTATATAAGAAATTAAATGATTGCTTATTACTGGCCTTATAACTTAGATAGCGCATTTCAATCGTGCCATCTTCTTTTTCAATTTGAACTCGACCACCACCTTCAACATGCATTAACCAAATGTCATAGAGACTTTCTTTAACATACACAAGTTCGTAACCACGTCCTGCTAACTTCTTATCAAAATCAATCTCTTCACGAGTTAAACGACGCAGACGAGCTTCTTTTGGGTAAGCATAAATCGCATGCTTATAAACAGAGTCTTTCTTATATTTTCCATGTAGATCAGGTGAATAATAAGCTGTAAAAAGTGACTTATTATCAGCATGACCTGCTTCCCAATCAAGTGGGATAGGTTTATAAACGATAAAATTCTGATTCATAACAGAATTAAATTTTGAGTAACAAACATCTCTTAATTCAGTTTTTAAACACTCCATTGTTTTCTCAACAAGAGCTTTAAAAAATACTAAACTCTTTTGCATATCTGCTCGAGTATATTCATCTGAACCAAGAGTAATTTTTTTAGATAAGTCACGAGATTGAAAAGATCTTAATTGTCTTTCAATTGCTAGATCTAGATTTTTAAAATCGAGATCATCAACAAAGTTTAAACTTACATTTAATCTTTGCATTTCATAGGCCTGAGCCTGTGAAGAAAAAGAAACACTAATAAACAATAAGCCAATTAAACTTAATAAATATTTTTGCATAAACTCTCCCAAATAAAATGAGAGCTTATTGCTCTTAGACTAGTATTGTCAACTTAGACACAGTGCACTTTATGAGTATTTAATCACTTGCTGCACTTACCCATAAAGAGAATATTAAGACCGTTAATCTCTTTTTCACAAATGATAAGATAATCATTCTTTAAATAGAAATGAACATTACGAGCTTGAGCGCCAGTTAAAAGAAAAATACCTTTTGAATTCTTAGTAAAAACTTTATCTTCAAAAGCTTGTATGAGTTGAGAGCCCTTGCCTCCACCTTGAAAATTAGGATGAAAATTAATATGCAATTCTGTTGGGTAGTCTTTTAATTCATTTTTAAAATGCTTTAAAAGAGCATGTTGATTAATTTCAAGCTCAGTATAACTTAAGACACCTATTATATACCCTATTGCTTTTTGATTCTGAGTATAGACTAAACACACTTTCTCTTTGTGAGTTAAATAATCATCTAAGTACTTATGTTGAAAATTTATTTTCTCTTGATCAGATTCAAAATTTTTCTTCGCACTGGTAATCCAGAAAATCTCCACAACATCTTGATAGAATTCTTTTGAGTATTCTTGAATCATAAAATTTCTTTAAGCTTCTCTCTAAAGACAAATAAAGATCTAAGCTTTGGTTCGACATTTTTAGGTACACTAATATTAACTTCATTATATTGTTGATAAAATAAAGTACTAATAGGCTTTTTAAAATCAAAATAATTAAGAATAGCTGGATTAATACCTGTGGCTTTTTCAAAGAATCTAATGAGCTCTTTTATAAAGCTTAATTTATTTAAATGTTCTAGTTCTATATCTCTCAACTCAAATAAATCAATTTGCCATGGCTTAATATTATAAACATCAACGGTTTTTAAAGCAAAAAGCCCCAATACATTCATTCTAATCTCTTTTGATAAGAAAAATGCAAATCGAATATGTTCACCTAGATCTTTTAGCTCAACTTGATTCTCATATTCTAAAATATCATCATCTTTAGCTTCAAAATCTATCGGTATAATATCATCTCGAAAATACTTAATCATTAATAAGAAAGTTAGTGGCCTCTTGGTTTTCTTTGCTTCATATTTTAAATAATGTGCAGTTAATTTTAAGTGCATATTCTTTATTAACTCTTCAGTATTTGTTTCAAACTCAAAATCAAGTAAAATGTGAAAACGAATTGCTCTTAAAAAACGAACTGGATCTTTTACAAAGTTTTGATAATTTGCAGCTCTTAAAATACGATTTTTTAAATCACTTACTCCACCTAAAGGATCATTTAATTCAAAATTTCCTAAGACATAGGTGAAGCTTATAGCATTTATAGTAAAATCTCTTCTTTGGACATCTTCATTAAAGTGCAGGTCTTGTAAAAGTTCGACTTCAAAATTTGAATGGCCTATTTCATTTCCAAAAATTTCTTTACGAGGAAAACTAACTTCAATGCCATTTCCTAGATCAAGTACATGATAGGCCTTTTCACTTAAATCAGGGTATTTGTTTTTTAAAAATATTGTAAATGCTTCTATTTGATCTAAGTTCTTTTTTGCTCTTAAGCAAATATCAAAGTCACTTCCAATGGTATTACTTAAGAGATAATCACGGGGAATACCTCCAATAATACTTGGTAAAAAGTCATGCTCACAAGCAAGATCTAGAAACTCGATAACAAATGCTGGTAAATTATTTTTAAAATGTTTAAGCTCTAGAATCATATATCAAGATTTTTAACTTCATTTAATAAGAACTGATAGAGTGTATCAATTTTTAAACTCTCTTTATCTTCGGCATGATAGATAAAGTTAAAGCTACTACTCTTTACATCGTATTCTTTACCAAGATTATTAATCTGTTTTTTAAAGTATGAGCGACGTAGAACATGGGTTGGAATGACAGCGATACCGAGGTTTTCATTCACTGCTTGCATCATCTGCCCAAATGCATTAACGACAATTCTAGGTTGAACATTTCTTGGAACTTGTCCAAACCTCTCACGACACCAAATATAAAATAACGGGTCTTTCTCTTCAAAAAAGATCAATGGATACTTTAAAATATCTTTTAGTTCCATATCAGCTGTTATTTTAAAGTCTTTATGTTTTGGAAATACTAAAGTAGCTTTTTCTTCATGTAATAAAATACTCTCCGAATGATGAGGAGTAAGGTGATCTGGTAAAATTAAACAATCGAGATCTCTATTATCAAACTTTGCCAAAAGCTCATCTGGAAAATCCATCGTCACCTTCACACTTAGATCAGTGAAGTTAGAGCTAAAATCAATCATACGACTAGAAACCCAAGATTTACCAAGTCCAAACATTGTCCCCAATGAAACTTGGCCTATGATCCTATTTTTCTCTTGTTGAATTTCTGTAATAAGGTCTTCAAATTTCTTATAATAAGTCTTAGAGAGTTTAGCTAACTTTCTTCCACCTGGTGTGAGCACCATTTTCTTACCCTGACGAGTAATAACTGGAAAGCCAACCTTAGATTCCATTGATTTAATATTTTGGCTGACTGCAGATTGAGTAACACCCATTATTTCTGCGGCACTAGAAAGTGAGTCGGCTTGTGTTAGTGCCATAAGCACTTGTAATTGTGAACTTTCAATCATATGCAATCCTTTGTTGCATATAATCATAAATTGGATTTATTGTAAACTAAATATTAGTTTTACTAATAGATCATATTATATTTACAGATACTAATACTAACTTGTTCACCATATGAACTAAAGCCAGTTATAGGTGTACAAACACCATGGCCTGTACATTCTGAACTAAATACGCACTGCTTGCGAGTCCCAGCACAATAATTATTAACACAGCTTTGTGCTATCTGACACTCACCATTGCCATTGCAGACATTACCCTCGTGCTGAGATTTTAAATTAGCGATTGCATGTTCACGTGCTTCCTTTTTTCTTAAATTCTCTCGGTATTCAAGAAAACCTTTTTGATAACCCTTTTTAAAATCAGTACTTACTTTTTCACAGCGATAATGTGTGTTCTTTCCTTTTAAACCTAAATCAAAGCCAGCTTTAAAAGTACAATAACGAGCGAGTCCTTCATTAAAACCTTGCATATATTCTTCATTATTAACTTTAACACCAAATTCCTTACAATCTTTTTGATAGCTCTCATTTCTTGGCTCATATAAACCGCGGCTACCGTCTTTGATACCGAGTTTTTCCCAATTAGCACTCTTACATTCTTCTTTATTTAAAGAAGCACAAGATAAAGTAAATATGAATATTGATAGTAAAATTAAAATTGTTTTCATCACTCTCTCTTTACAAAAAAAAGGGACTCAAATAAGAGTCCCCTTTAAATATCTTATTTATTAAGAAATTTTGTGTTTTGAATTCTCGCCATAGCTCGAATTCTTCTGGGTAGTTAAGTGAAGCCTGGCCTCTCTTAGCTACCGCAGACTCTAGTCGTCATCATTAGCAAGTTTTTCTTTACGTGCCTTGATAACTTCTTCTTGAATATTTGCAGGACAGTCTTTGTACTCAGCAAATTCCATTGAGTAAGTTGCTTTACCAGCAGTACCAGATCTTAGGTCAGTTGAATAACCAAACATCTCAGCAAGAGGAACTAAAGCGTTAACGATAGTTTCTCCACCAGCATTAGTTTCAGAACCTTGGATTAAACCTCTTCTTGAAGAAAGGTCACCAATTACGAAACCTTGATACTCATCTGGAGTTTCAACAGAAACTTTCATGTATGGCTCAAGTAGAACCGCACTTGCTTTAGAGATACCTTGTCTCATTGCTTGTCTTGAAGCAATACGGAAGGCCATATCTGATGAATCCACATCGTGGTATTTACCATCATTAAGATCAACTTCAACATCAATTAATGGGAATGCCGCTAGAGGACCTTTCTCCATAATATCTTCAAAACCTTTCTCACATGCACCGATAAATTCTGAAGGAATAGATCCACCTTTAATATTATTATTAAATTTAAAGTTTTGATCTTCTTTCTCTTTTTTATCTGCAGTAAGTGGTCTAATAACACCAACAACCTGACCAAATTGACCAGAACCACCAGTTTGCTTTTTGTGAGTATAATCAAAAGATGCTTCTTGGCGGATAGTTTCTCTATAGTTAACTTGTGGAGCACCAACTTCTACATCTGCTTTGTACTCACGCTTAAGTCTTTCTACGTAAATCTCAAGGTGAAGCTCCCCCATACCTGCGATACGAGTCTCTCCAGATTCCTCATCTGTGAAAAGGTGGAAAGTTGGATCTTCTTTCTTAAATCTAGCAAGACCTTTAGACATTCTTGCCTGATGATCTTTATCTTTTGCTTTAATTGAAAGCTCGATAACTGGAATTGGAACGTGCATTCCCTCACAAGAAACATTAAGCATATTATCGTCTTGAACAAAAGTGTCCCCTGAAGCACAGTCAACACCAACCATAGCGATGATATCCCCAGCACCAGCTGAATCAATATTCTCTCTATCATTTGAGTTCATACGAACCATTCTACCAACACGAACTTTCTTCTTAGTTCTTGTATTCCAAATAGTATCACCTTTATTAAGTGTACCTTGATAAATTCTTGTATAAGTTAATTGTCCAAATTGCTCGTCAGTAATTTTGAATGCCATACAAACAAGTGGCTTAGCGAAGTCTGGTTCAAAAGTTAACTTCTTTTCACCTTCTTTAGTTTCCTCAATACCTGTTGGCTTCGCACAAGTAAGTGGTGAAGGTAAGTATCTAGCAACTGCATTTAATAATGGTTGAACACCTTTATTTTTGAATGCAGATCCCATGAAAACTGGAGTTAATTCTAAAGAGTTAACACCTGCTCTAATACACTTATGTAATTCTTCTTCAGTTGGCTCTTCACCTTCTAAGTACTTTTCCATTACATCGTCATCAAAAGCAGCAACGTTATCAATCATTTCTGCTCTTTTTTCTTCCATTAGATCTACTAAATCAGCTGGACACTCTTCGATTCTAACGTTTTCTCCGTTATCACCATCAAAGTAGTAAGCTTGCTTAGTTACAAGATCAACTACACCAGCAAAGTTTTCTTCTGCACCAATAGGGATTTGCATAAGAACAGCATTGTGATTAAGTTTTTCTCTTAACTCTGTTGCACCTTTCTCAGCACCAGCACCCATTCTATCCATCTTGTTTAAGAAAGCTAGACGAGGAACCTTATATCTTTTCATTTGTCTATCTACAGTAATTGACTGAGCTTGAACCCCAGATACTGAACAAAGAACTAAAACTGCACCATCTAAAACTCTTAGAGATCTCTCAACTTCTACTGTGAAGTCAACGTGTCCCGGAGTATCGATAATATTTACTTTGATCGATTGTCCATCTCCTTCAGCATAAGTAATACCTTTCTTGTCAAAACCATGCCAGTTAACAGTGGTTGCTGCTGAAGTAATTGTAATACCTTTTTCTTTTTCTAGTTCCATGTGGTCCATCTTTGCACCATCACCACCACCACGAACATCTTCGATCTTGTGGATCATGTCACAGTAAAAAAGGATACGCTCTGTAAGTGTTGTTTTTCCTGAGTCAATATGGGCAGAGATCCCGATATTTCTCGTTTTTGGTAAATGCTTCATTTTAGCTCCAAACGCTTGAAGTTATTAACGTGTTTAAAGTTTTAAAACTCTTGTAATTTTGAAGGCAATCTTAAGAAAAATATCTATAAGAGTCAATTTTATTCTTGCATAAATCCACGTATTTATCGTATAAAAGCTGCATGCAAAAACGCGACTTAGATAAGAATACTCTCTATGAAGGTGTGAAGGCCCTAATCGATTGTGCGTCTAATCATATCCACCTTCCCCAACAAAAACTTTATACTTTATTCTCTGTAGCATTCCAGTACATGCTGTTTAAATCCACCAAAGAGCCCGGTTTTTATATAGTTAGAGTTGAAGACAGCTATCTATTAGATAAACTACAAAAAAAATCTAAAGACATGTCGACTCGTAAATTCCTGCAAAGCTTGGCGCTGCCTCGTAGACTTAAGTATGGAAACTCTACTTTTGTTTTAGATTTTTTCAATATTTCTACTTGGGCCATGACCAATGATCTCCCTAAAGAGAAAATTAAAGGGGCACTAGTAGTAAAGAACGCATCAAAAAAACCCATTGGAATGGAATTTGATGAAGAAGATGAAGCAATGAAGCAAATGCTTGCAAGCCTTCCTGATGATTATTACTACTCTACTCTACAAGAGTTTGTACCTAATACTGTTGTGATCGCATTTGAAGAAGACTTCCAAAATGTTGAATCCATAAACTTTCCATTCATCAAAGAAGAACCGAGAGAAAAAGTAAGTTCTGGAGTAAAAATAGCATCCAATATTAATTTAGACGACCTTGAGTAAGTCCCTCTTACATAAGGCCTGTCCACAACTAGTACTTTGAAACTTCTCATTAGATTTAGGATATTGAATTGGATTAAAGTCTGAGTCCCAATTAATAGCAACTAGTTTGTCTTTTAATTGACTCTGTAAATAACTCCACTCTTTTTTAGAATATAATTGATAATCAAATGAAAAAAGATCAAATGGCATATCACTTAATTCAAATTCTATCTTTGAACAACAATGAAGACCAAAAACAACTTCTTTAAAAGCAGGATGACTTTTCAACTTATTGATAAAATCTAAAAGCACAGGTCTTAAATCTCCACTCGTACCAAGCATTGGTTCATCGACAAAAAAGAAGGGTCTTGCACTAGTTAATTTATTAAACTTAGTCTGTGTGAGTATTATTTTATCTAAGTAATCATTTAGCATTAATTGGTCATGCTCATGCATCTCCATCGTTTCAATCATGGAAACAGGACCTGTGCATTGCCACTTGTATTCAGAGAAATCCTCTTGAAAGAATTCATCTTCAATAAGAAAACTAAATGGAAGAGCTGTGCCTTTTGAATCTAATTTATGCACACGATTACGCTGAAAATTAAAATGCATTAAATCTTTAAAACTATGATGTAACATGAATTCACTTTCATCGATATTTGGTAAAGTAACCAGAGTTGGAATATCAAACTTTTGTAAAAATTTAAGAGCATCATTTTTCGAAAGAAATGGAAGAGAACCGATGAGAAAACTTTTCATAAAGATGCGATAACTTTTTTAAGCTTTTCTAATATTAAATCTTTTTTCTCTAAATTATCTGGACCTAAGCTTATGCGCAATCCATTTTGAGCATATTGCTCATGCCCCATTGCAAGTAAAGCAGCAGATGGCTCTACACTTCCTGCACTACAGGCACTTCCAGAACTAATATCTAGGCCTTGTAGATCAAATTTAATAAGATTACCATCAGCTCTATTATGCTTATCTACAAAACAGATCGTATTGGCATTAGAGTTTTGTGGATCACTAACTAAGAGTAAATTTTCATTACTTTTAATTAAGTTAATAACTTCATCTTTTAACTTTCTAATTTCAAGACGAGGATAATGTTTTAATTCCTCAAGAGCTAAACCGATAGTCATAACCCCTAATGGGTTTTCGGTGCCTGCTCTATTCCCAGCTTGTTGATCACCGCCTATTAGTAATGGTTCAAGAGGGTAACCAACCTTGCAAAAACTAAAGCCAAGCCCCTTCAATGCTCCAAATTTATGGGCACTATAGGAATAAGCATCCGCATACTCATTAAGGACTTGCCAGTCATCAATTTTACCTGGAGATTGAACAGCATCAATATGGATAAAAACATTTTCTTGTTTAATTTCTTTTAAAAAAGATAGGTCTTGTATTATTCCCGTTTCACTATTTACCCATTGTATATTTATAAGTACTCGTGAATGAGGATATGATTTTAAATGCGCTTTAATACGTTCTTTAATTTGATCTATATCCAATACCCCATTCTCATCAATGCTGATTGGATAAGCATATTTACACTTTTCACCTTGCTTTAAAGCTGCTTTATGATCTGCAGCTGAAAAAAGATAAGCATCATCTTTTTTAAATTGGAAAAAAGTATTAATAAACTCAGTAGCCCCACTATGAAAATAAAGGTCATAGACTTTTGGGTCTAAATGAAAAGTTTGAAAAATTTGATTGGTTACTTGGTTAATTAATCTGCGTGCATCCTTACCACTTTTATGAATACTTGAAGGGTTCGCATAAGAAAAATCCCCTTTAGCTAAAAAGTCTATTACGGATTTAGCTAAAGGGGATGTTGAGTTATAATCTAAATAAATTCGACTATTCAATTATAAATGGGTGAATCAATTATTGATTAATTTCACCAATATTTGGTCTGATTGCAGATCCAATTGTATTTGTTTCAGTAGAAGTAGCTCCACCAAAAGCAGACTCAGTAGCAGTTGTTGCTGCAGTTTCCATTGCGTTAGCAGTTTCAGTAGCAGTTGCACCTGTTTCACGAGCTTTTCTTTGAAGATCACCTAAAGTAGTAGTTGTTAGGTATTCTTGCATTAAAATTCCTAGGTTTTGGAAAAAGTTTCTAGTTAAGTTGAACTCAACAGTATTAACTTTAATAGCCTCACCTTCAGTAGTTTTAGAATCAACACCTGAAGAAGGATTTCCTTGGATATCTCTTGCTGGGTTAATATTCTCACCAACACACTCAAGAACATCTTTTACAGAAATTTCGTCCATGTTTCTAGCTAAAACATATCCACCACCTGGTCCTCTAACAGACTTAACAACTCTTCCAGTTCTTAGTTTTCTGAAAAGTTGCTCTAAATAGTGAAGTGAAATTGCTTGTCTTGAAGAAATTTCTTGTAATCTAACTGGGTTCCCATTTGAGTGGAAAGTTAGATCAAGCATTGCTCTTACTGCGTAACGGCCTTTTGATGTTAGTCTCATTTGTCATCCTCCATAATTTGATTAAACACATATTTTGTTCTTACTCGAGAGTATTTTCTTCCTTGGCTCTCGTGAGATATGCCCCAACCTTTTTGATCGGTTGCTTTTCTCAATAAAAATTATCACCCTTTTTGTTTGTTGACGTCAACAGTTTATTACTTAAGATTTCTTAAAAAGACCTTACAAGTAATTACACCTATATCTATATGAAATTATTGACATGACACAGAGCTGTATTTATTACACAATTGGTCGCTAGGCAGCTTTTTCCGAGTTAATGACTCAGTTAAACAAAACAAATTGATACATTATTCTAATATTCTTGGATTTCACTCAAAGTAAAGTTACGAGAAAACGACTTTTTCTCTTCAGTTTCGGATTGAGCAGTGTCATTTACATTGATTTCTAAGAGGTAAAATGCGAAAGATTCTGGGATTTCACGGGATAAAGTATTAAAAAACTTCTTTCCCCACTCAATGAGAAAGTAGTCTTTATTCTCAAGATATAAAGGAATTTCTAATTGAAATACCTCTTGTTCGCTTTCAATTCGATAAAGATCTGCATGCACATTATTTCCAACATCATAGATCACAGAATAGCTAGGACTCATAGTATCTGTGCTGCCTAGAAAATCTTTGGCAAAAGTTGTCTTCCCACTGCCCATTGCACCTTCTAAAAAGATAACTGCCTTAGGTTTAACGATTTCTTTTAATTCATAGCTAATATAGCCAATATCACTGACAAAAACTTTCTTCCATTCTCTAATAGCTTTCGTTTCCAATCAATAATCTCCTCTATTCACCATAAATCATTCTTTCAATTTGCTTATCTAATTCTTTAAAGGCCTCTGGAAATGTCTCAATTAATGTCATTGCAGTCATTGAGCGAACACCCATCTTCTCTGCTGCAAAATGTCCAGCAAGTGAGTGAATGAGGACTGCCATAGAAATAGTTTGATTAAAAGATTCGTATCTATTAGTTAATGATCCATTCTTACGCTTAAGATCTGGATCTTGTGATAATAACCCACCTAGAATACCTGCGAGCACATCACCCACACCACCAGTGGCCATACCATCATTAGGATTATAATTAAAACATACACTTCCACTGGTAAAACCAAGATAAGTACATGGACCTTTTAAAATCACAGTACAATTAATTTGATCAACTAGTTTTTGAAGATAATGAACTGGCTTTCTTTCTAACTCCTCATAAGGAACATCACAGAAATTACTAAACTCACCAAAGTGTGGAGTTAATACTGTGGGAGCATTACGCATAGAAAAAACCTTAGCATCTTCTTTTAGAGACAGAACATTGATTGCATCAGCATCAAGAACCACAGGTCCATCAAAATTATTTAATACCTCTAGCACAAGTCTTCTGGCACGAGTTGATCTCGCAAGTCCAGGGCCTATAACAATTGAAGAGTACTTATTTAAATCACGAATAAGTCTGGGCCACATATTAATATCTAGTGGCACGTATCCAGTCATAACATCAGGGATAAGTCTTTCAATAAATTCTTTATACTGAGGTTCCCAAGTTGCGGCCGTAACAAGACCTGCTCCAACCTTTAAAGCCGCTTGTGATGCAAGAACTAAAGCACCGGTTAATCCATGTGAACCACCAATAACTAAAGAGTGTCCAAATACTTTCTTATCAGCAAATTTATCACGTCTGCTTGCAGGGTTTACAACATCCTCTACACTTAAAAGAAATTTATCGCCCTGATTTAATAATTGTCTTGGAAAGCCAACATCTAAAACTTTTACATTTCCAACTAGCTTAGCACCGTCTGCAATATAATATCCTAGTTTAGGTAGTGCAATGGCCAGCGTCTGATCAGCATTGATCGCCTTACCTTGAATAAAACCTGTATCTCCTTCAACTCCAGAGGGAATATCTAATGAGATAATATAAGATGCATGATTATTTACGTAATCAATAACTTCATAAAGAAAATTTGAAAGAGGTAAGCGAACTCCAGTACCAAAAAGAGCGTCAACAAAGATTAGGTTACCAGGTAGTTGGACACAGAACTCAATTAATTGATCTACTTCTTCAATTGAGTTTATACTCACTCCAAAGGACTTTGCCATATCAACTTGCTTAGTTAGTTCTTCTGACCAATCTTCAGTTGGAAAAAAGAGAAAGGCCCTTGAACGAATACCTTGAGTTGAAAGATGTCTAGCAACAGCTAAACCATCAGCTCCATTATTTCCCTTGCCTATTAAGAAAATAATCTCGCTATTTAAAAGATCTTCCCCAAGAGTATCATAGATTGCTCTCGCACCAGAACGACCAACATTCTCTACCACTAAGTCTTCATGAAAATGAAACTCACTTTCCGCATTATTTTCAATTTGTTTCATTTCTTTTGTATCTACAATTCTCATTTTCTTTCCTTACTTTGTACTATTACAGAGATCTATTAAAGTTTTACATGATTTTTCAAGGCCATTAAAGACAGCATCACATATAATCCAATGCCCGATATTATATTCTTCAAATAACCCAGCATCAACTAAAGGTTTTAAACTATTATCAGTAAGACCATGTCCTGCATGGTAACCAATCCCTTTGGCCTGTATCTGTTCTTTTCCCTTAGCAAAGTTCTCTAAAAAGCTTTCTATTGGATTCTCTTCTAAATGGGCCTTAGCGTAATCACCAGTGTGAATTTCTACTGCATCCGCTTTTAACTCAATGCATTTATCTAATGTTTCAGTATCAGCTTCAACAAATAGAGAAATTTTTGAATCTTTAGATTCTTTTCTAATTTTCTCCATCGCGCTTTTAATTTTATTAAATGTATCTGGGCTTTTTAAATCTAAACCACCTTCAGTGGTTCTCTCTTCTCTTTTCTCAGGAACAATACATATCCATTCTGGTTTAATATCACATGCAATTGAAACAATTTCAGGATCTACTCCTAACTCTAGGTTAAGAGGTTTATTATATCTTTCACAAACCATTTTCACTGCAGGAACATCTGTATCTTGAATATGTCTTCTATCTTCTCGCAGATGGATAGTAATTTGATCTGCTCCTGCTGATAAAACAATGTCTGCAGCATTCACAAGACTAGGGTAATTCTCCCCTCTTTGTTGTCTTAAGGTTGCAACATGATCAATATTAACCCCTAACCTTGAACTTTTCACAACTGATCTCCTTTGGGATAAATTAAGCTAAATTCTTTGTCACAGCTTCTACTAGGTCATCACAGCAATTATTTACAATATCGATATCATCACCTTCAACCATTACTCTAGCTAAATTCTCTGTACCTGAATAACGTAATAAAACCCTACCACGACCTTTTAATTTAGAGTTTGCACTTCCAATGGCCTTTTCAATTTCAGGAATATCTTCAAATGGAGTTTTATCTTTTACTTTTACATTCTTTAGGACTTGAGGATAAAGTTCAATTTCATCTAATAATTCTGATAAATCTTTTTGATAATACTTTAAGCATTCAATAACTTTTAATCCTGCAAGTATACCATCACCTGTTGTAGAGTAGTTTTTAAAGATAAGATGTCCACTTGGCTCTCCACCAAAGACACTACCTGACTTGAGCATTCTTTCAACAATATAACGATCACCAACTTTAGCTCGATAAAGATTTAAACCTATATCACTTAAATACTTTTCTAAACCAAAATTACTCATAACTGTACCAACAATCTCATTGCATCCACTAAGATTATTTGTATCTTTTAAAAAGCGTGCCAATACACCAATTAACTTATCTCCATGAACAATCTTACCTTTATTATCCACCAGAGATAATCGATCTCCATCCCCATCTAAACAAATTCCTAGATCTGCACGGTATAGATTTACTTTAGTAGCACAATTTTCTGGATGAAGTGCTCCTACATTTAGATTAATATTCGTTCCATTTGGTTGATTACCAATTGCAATTACTTCAGCACCTAATTCTTGAAAGGCCATTGGAGCAACTTTATAACCAGCTCCATTTGCACCATCAACAATCAATCGCATGCCCTCTAAAGTATAATCACTTTTAAATGCAGACTTTACCTGCACGATATAGCGCCCAACAACTTCATCAAGTCTTTTTGCATTACCAAGTTCATCGTCTAATTTTTTAGGAATTATATCTGGGTTTAAAGTTAACTTTTCTAGTTCAAGTTCAATACTATCCGGTAACTTATGACCAGTGCGATCAAATAATTTAATTCCATTATCATCATATGAATTATGACTTGCACTAATCATAACACCTGCATCTGCACGCATTGACTGAGTTACAAAAGCAACCCCTGGAGTTGGTAATGGTCCAGTTAAAATGGCACGGCCACCTTGTGAACACACTCCAGCAGAAAAAGCTTGCTCTAACATATAACAGCTTAACCTTGTATCTTTACCAATTATTATTAAAGGTTTTTTTGAACGAGTTTGTTTTTGAAAAAAAGAAGTCACTGCTCGACCTAAAGAAAATGCCACCTCACCCGTCATCGGATAAACGTTTGCTTTACCTCTAATGCCATCAGTACCAAATAATTTCCTACTCATTTTTTTCTCCTAAATCTAATTCCACTTCAATTTCACTTGGGATGATTTCTAGAACATGCATCCCTTGTGGCAACTTGGCCTTTAATGGAATTTTCATTTTCTTTTTTGCTTTGAGAGGGATTTGTGCAATTACAGACAACTCCTCTTTTGAAAAATCTAATTTTTCTTCATTATCTGCTAATACCATAAGATTAACTTTTCGCCTATTAGAACCAATGACCATATGCGAACTTAAAAATCGAATTGGAATATCTTTTAGAACCATATTTGAACGAGTTGGTTTCACAAAATAAGAATAACTAAAACTATCTTCAGAAAGCTCAACCCGAGGGTCAAAAGGTGCAAATTTAATAACCTTCTCCCCTGAACCTTTTAATTCATTTAAATTTATAGTGGTTGAATCTATTTTTTCAATTTGATTGAGAACAGATTTAGGTCCAGAAATACTGATAAAACTTGGCTTAAGCTCTGAGTATATTAATTTATGATCAACTGCGATATTACCGCTAGTCACAAGATTGATTGGAATTTGTTTAACACTAGATGCCTCAAGACTAATATTAATAACTGATG
>CAJXHA010000025.1 GCA_913053615.1 uncultured Bacteriovoracaceae bacterium
CGACTACACCACTGGCACAATTTCCAATCCATGCTGCTTCTTCTAGCGTTGCTCCACTAACCAGACTAGCAACAACAGTACTAATAGCAGTATCACCGGCACCACTGACATCAAAAACTTCATTAGCAACTGTAGGAATTTTATGAAACTTACCATCTAGAGTGGTATCGATCATTCCCATACCATCTGCACCAAGTGTGATGATAATCTTTTTTAATTCAAGTTTATCAATTAAAAGCTTAGCGATAGTTTCAATATCTTTTTCATTATAGCCAAGGGCCTGCGACATTAGTAGCGCTTCAATACGATTAGGTTTTAAAAGATGTGCACCTTTATACCACAATGGTGGCGTTGTTCTTGAGGGGTCTACTGAAAGTTCAATATTTAATTCATTACAATGAGTAGTTAAATAACTACATACTCTTTCATCAACAAAGCCCTTCCCATAGTCTTCTAAAATGATAGCACTATGTTGATCTTTGAATTCAAGAAAGCGGTCTTCCATTCTTTTATAAGTATCTTCATCAATCGGATGATTAGATTCATAATCAACACGACATATTTGTTGAACTTCTGTAACAATTCTTTCCTTAAAGGTTGTCATGCGTGACTTATCACGAATAATACCCCAAGTTTTTACATTGATTTCCTCTAATAGATTTTCAAAAGTTGTCGCATTACTGTCCTCACCAATTACTCCACAAAGAGTCGAGGCAACACCAAGTGAGCTAAGATTGTCAGAAACATTAGCTGCAAGGCCAAGCTTCATCCATTCTTTTGCAACATTAAGCACTGGAACCGGGGCTTCAGGAGAGATACGAGTCACTTCCCCTTTAGTGTATTTATCAACACCAACATCTCCGACCACCATAATGGGTTTAATTTTTTCAAAATTGGATAATACTTCGTTAAATCTATTTTCACTAATCATGGAGATATTTTACAAATTTAAAATGATTCTGGGAAGTTTTTAAAAGAGTTCCGTTTTTTTGACATGCTCAATTATTTCATCAGTTAATTGAGAAATAGACTTATTATCAGAATTAATTTCAATTGCATCATCAGCTTTCTTTAAAGGAGCAATTGAACGATTCATATCCTCATAGTCTCTAAGTTCTATATCTTTTTTAATCTGTTCGAAGTCAAAAGATTCTCCTCGCTCTTTTAACTCATCACAGCGTCTTTTGGCCCTAACATCACTACTGGCCGTAAGATATATTTTCAATGCTGCGTTAGGAAAAATAACAGTACCGATATCTCTGCCCTCAAGTATAGAGACTCTTTGTTTTGCAATTTCTCTTTGCATTTTTGCAAGATACTCTCTTACTGGATTAAGCTTTGAAACGACTGAAGCAAGTTTAGAGACTGAGTGTTCTCTGATGATATCTGTGTAATCTGTATCGTTTATCTTTATAAGAATATCTTCACTAGGAGCATATTGAAAATCAAGTGAGTCTAGAAAAACAGTGATTTCTTTTAAGTCCTCATCACTTGGATTTATGAGAACAAAGTTTTTCTCAGATAAAATCACACCTAATGAACGAAACATTGCTCCCGTATCAAGATACGTAATATTAAGTCTGCTTGCGAGTTCTTTAGTGATTGTAGATTTTCCACTTCCACTAGGACCATCAATGGCAATAACCTGATCTTTCATTCTAAAGATGCCTTTATCTCAGTTTTTAAATCCAGTAGTTTAAAATCATCTTTTCTCAATTGCAAGAGCATCAAAGGATTTATTTGCTCGATTAATGTATTTTGAGTTGTTTGCAAATGCTCTCTTTCACTCCACTTTGGATAGTGCTCACCTGCTTGCGACTCTATAATTAGAGAGACTGCAAACAATTCTTTTAAGCTGAGCTTAATTAATAAATCTTTAAACTCTTCAAAAATATATTTTTCTCTTATGGGATCAAAACAAGTTAGATTACTTGCAACTTTTAAATCTTGTACTTTTTTGACAACACTCTCTCGCTCTTTAATTAATTCAAGCAAGTTTTCGGTTAATTTTAGCAGGTCTGATCTTAAAGCTTCAATTGCCATAAACCATCACTTAATTTTTGGTAGGCCAACTTCACTTTAGAGAGATATTGATTCTTTTGTCCAACAGGGAGATTTGAGTTAATACGCCTTCTAGTCCAACTAGGCCCCATATTATATGCAACTGTTGCTAGGGTGTGATTACCTTTAAATCTCTTTAAGAGACGTTTTAAATAAATGATACCAAGTTCAATATTTACCAGTCGGTATTTATATAATCTTTTTTCTTTACTCTTTAATTTAAAATTAAAGTAATCAGCATATTTAAAATTATTTTTTTCAACGACTAGAAATTGACCTTTCTTTCTCAATTTCCAATACAGCCAGCTCTTAGTTTTTGGCATTAATTGCATTAAGCCCATTGCACCAACATGGCTTTTTGCCTTCCAATCAAAGTGACTCTCAGTCCACATAATTGAAGCAACCCAAAAAGGATCAATTTGATGAAGCTCTGAAAGTTTTAAGATTGCTTTAGCAAAGGGCTTTACTTTTTTGCGCATATAGCGTGGAAAAGTTGAAATAAAAACTTGATCAACAAGATGAGACTCAACATTCTCAAAGTGCTCAAGCTCAACTAATCCAAAACTTGGACTAACATTTTTAAAAGAGTAAGTTTTCACTCTAGGTCCGGGTGCTAATTTTAATTCCTTAATAGCCCCCTCACCTTTAAAGTGCATAAGTGGTGAGAAGTGATTAAACTCCATTAGAGTTTGTAAGAATAATGCACTTACAAAAGCGACTAAAATAACTTTAGTTACTATTGAACGTTCAAATAAGTAATGACCAGAAAGATCGAAGCCTTTGATACTAAAGACCCTTCTAATCGTGCTAATCGCAGCTTCCATGCGGGTCTTTTAGCAAAGCACGATCGTAAAATAAATAAAATTATTGTAATACAGTTAATAATTTCACATTATAAGGAATGAGATTTTAAATGCTTAAAGGATTAAGGGTATGAGTTCTAGTAATATCAATAACTTAAAAAATGAAACATCTAAGTACTATAATTTACATAAAGATAGTCCAATTCAATGGTTTAGCTTTGGACCCGAGGCCCTAAATAAGGCCAGAGCTGAGAAAAAGCCAGTGTTCCTCTCGATAGGTTATACTGCCTGTCATTGGTGCAATAAAATGGCAAAAGAATCATTTCATGATCCACAAATTGCAGCATATCTAAATGAGCACTTTATAAATATTCAAGTTGATAAAGAAGAACTGCCAGATATCGATCAGTATTACCAATTAGTATCACAAGTTGTTAGTGGACGTGGTGGTTGGCCGTTAAATGTTTTCTTAACAGATGAGTTTAAACCATACTTTTGTGGGACTTACTTTCCAACCAGTGCTGTTAATGACACTCCAGCATTTAAAGAAGTTATTGAGAACTTAAAAAAAGCATTTGATACTGAGAAAGAAAAAGTAGAAGAGAACGCTAAACAAATAATGCAAGCAATTAGCTCACCTCCTGAGTTAACAGAGAAGATAGAGTTTGATGGACACTTCCCTGGTGCCGCAGCGATTGTTCATGCTCTAAAAGAAATGCAAGATGATGAGTTTGGAGGCTATGCTGATGCCCCTAAATTCCCACAGTTTTCTTTTCTTGAATTTGCTATTGAGCAAATTCTTGAAGGGATGATTCCTCAAGAATTGGGAATGCATATTTTCAAGACACTAGATCATATGATGATGGGTGGTCTATATGATCATGTCCGTGGTGGTGTACACCGCTATAGTGCCTCTAAAGACTGGAAAATCCCACACTTTGAAAAGATGCTTTATGATCAAGCGGGTCTATTAAGAATACTTACTAAGGCCAGTCTTATCAGTGCAAATCCATTATACTTAGACGCTCAAATGCAAACACTTGATTATCTTCGCAATGAAATGCTTTCTGATGATGGCTATTTTTATAGCTCACAAGGAGCAGACTCTGAGGGCATCGAAGGACTTTACTTTACTTTTAGCTATGATGAATTTAAAGAGGCCATTACACAAGATGAAGAGCTTGCAGAGAAGTTTGAACAAATTCAAAAATGGTTTGGAATAACTGAAAAAGGTAATTTTAGATCTGGCCTTAATGTTATCTCCCTAGACTTCAATCATAGAAGTGAGTTTTTTGAACCACAGAATTGGAACCTCGTTAGAAAGACAAAAACTCTTTTATTAAATGAAAGAAAACAAAGAATTCCACCAATGACTGATAATAAAGGTATTAGTAGTAATAACTTTATGCTTATCTCGGCATTAGTAGATGTTATTCAATATTCTAAAATTGAAGTTATTAAGGCATCTGCTTCGCAATTATTGCAAACTTGCCTTGAAGGTATTCATAAGACTTTTATCTATAGCGATAATGAAAATGAGTTATCTAGAATTCACACCACGACAACACGAAAAGAACATGTTCCACTTTTTGATGATTATGTAAATTTCTGCGAGGCTCAACTAAGAGTTTATGAGTTATCTGGAAATAAAGTTTTTCTACAAAATGGTCTAGAAACATTAAAGTTCACTGCACAACAATTTATTAAAGATGGTAAAGTACTGACTAGATCCCTTGATTACCAAGATCATTTTGAATACGAAAATATTCATATTCAATTTTATGATCAATCCTATAAGGCTCCTTTTGCGACCTACTTACTCCTCCTTAGAAAGTGGAAACTTGTAGATAAAGAATTAGGAGATATTGAGGCTTCATTAAATAAAACAATTGAGAATTTAAAACACTTTGCACTTCAAAACCCACTAGGCTACGGAGAGACCATCCGTGCAATGATCTACCCAGACATTGCTTTTAAGAAGATGACAATTCCTCTAAGTTGGTTAAAAGAAAATAAACTCATTCAACTGCTTACTCACTTCTCATCTCGTTTTGTAATGAACTATCACACAGAAGAAAATGAGAACTGGAGTATTTCAAATATAAAAGAAACTGAGTTTAAAGGATTAGATTTTGCAGAGTTTGAGAATATCTTCAAACCAGAGCAACCACAGGCATAGGTAAAAAATGCGACTTAAAATCCTAGATCTTACAACGCGACTTCCTGGCCCACTTGCATGTAATCAATTACAAAAGCTTGGGCATGAAGTTACTAGAATAGAGTGGATTGAAAGTCCTGATCCATTTAATATTGGAGATGGTGAGAATGATCCCATTTTTAAGTTATGGCATCAAAACTTTAATAAAGATAAAATCAACTTTGAGTATTCCTTTAAAGACTTTGATCCAAAAGAGCTGGAACAATTTGACTTAGTTATTTATTCTCCCAATAAACTTTATAAAGATTTCTTTTCAAACAAAATTAAAAGAGTAGAAGTTCTTGGAGGGAAAGAACTAAAATACTTACATGACTTGAATGCCCTTTCGCTATCTACAAGCTTTAATTTGAACAGTGGCGAATTACCTCATTTACCTTTTGCTGGAATTATCTATGCTCAAAGTATTGCTCTGCACGCTCTCAATTTTATCCATGACAAAGAAAACATTCATAAGAAGCTTTATCTTTCAGATATTAGTACTGATCTTTTAGACCTATTTTGGAGTCCTAGCTTAGGAGAAAGTTCTCAACACCTACACACGGGTAAGTTCCCTTGCTATAATATATATCGCTCTGCAGATAAGAAATTAATTGCTTTTGCAGCGGTAGAAGAGCGTTTTTGGTTAAAATTTAATGATTTATTCAAATTAAATTTGGAATTAAAGGATAGATTTGATACTTCAAATAGTACTAAAAACATAATAACTCAATGCTTCGCAAAATTGAGTCTAAATGAAATAAAAAAAACCATTGGGGATGAAGATATTTGTATTACATTTCTCCCCCACTAAAAGAAAGGAAAGTTTATGTCACAACAAGTAATCGGATTTCACTACTCACTAAAAGATAAAGAAAATAACTTAATCGATACTTCTGAAGGTAGATCACCATTATTATTTCTTGTTGGTAGCGGACAAATTATTCCAGGTCTTGAAAAAGAATTAGTTGATATGAATATAGGTGACAAAAAGAATGTTGAAGTAAAAGCTGGAGATGCTTATGGTGAAATCATTGACGATCTTCGTATCACTGTAAAAAAATCTCAATTCCCTGAAGGTCAAGAAGTAAGCGTTGGAGATCAATTCCAAGTAAGTAATGAAGCTCACGCACCTATCTTTACTGTTACTGGTGTTGAAGGTGAAGATGTTCATATTGATGGTAATCACCCAATGGCCGGAAAAGATCTATTTTTTGAAGTTGAGTTAACTGAAAAAAGAGATGCAACTGAAGAGGAATTAGCTCACGGTCACGCTCACGGTGAAGGTGGACACCAACACTAAATCACTTAATGATTTAGTTTAATTAAACCATTATTTAATTTTATATAAGAATATGGGTCTCTTTTTAAAAGAAGAGATCCATCTAAGTCTAAGAAATCTACTATCTCTGCTAATTCAAGTGCATCTGCGATACCTAGACTTGTTTCAATCATACAACCGAGCATTACTTTCAAATCTTTTTCGCGAGCACCTTTAATTAATCTTAAGGCCTCTTTTATCCCACCACATTTCTGAAGTTTTATATTAACCATATGAAAGCAATCTTTAATAACATTGTAATCAACTTCTTTTTCAATACTTTCATCGGCCATTAAAGGAATATTAACAAGCTCTTTAATTTCCTGATACCAAGCATACTCCTTAGCTGGAAAAGGTTGTTCTACAAATTCGATATTTAAGTTTGAGATCTCTTTATCAAAAGCAAGATAATCTTCTTTAGAACTAAAGCCTTCATTAGCATCAATTCGAATCGGAGCACTGGTAAGCTTTCGTATTGCCTTTAAAAAAGGAAGGTCTTTTAAATCTGTTATTTTAACTTTATAGACCTCATATTGACTATTTTTCTCATAATATGCAGCAAGTTCATCAATTTCCATAATTGGAAATGAAAAGGAGGTCTTATATGACTTTTTAGCATGTGGGAAATTTAAAAAGCTACTTAACCCTTCCCCTGCATCATTGGCTCTATATCTTAAAAGAGCATTTTGAACTGCATTCTCTAATGAGTGTGAAATTGAATGAGTTTTTAAGAATGCCTCTAAGTTTTCTATACTCTGTATTTTATCAAGCTTAGTAATCCAATCACGAATGACCTCTAAGCTTTCACCATATCGAATATTGGGAGCACACTCACCTTTGAAAACTTTATTATCAATTTCAATTTGGCATATAAAATTAGTTTTAAAATCGGAAGAGTTACGTGATATCTTCCAAGTTTTTGCAAGTTCTAACTCAATTGCTTCAAAAGAAATTTTCATCATCTACCTACTTAAGGATACCTACTGGATATAATAAATCTGATTTATCAAAATCAGCTGGTGAGTTGCCCCACTTTCCATCAGGTGGGTCTCCTCTAAAGTATCTTATCCAATGCTCACGATTAATATCATAGAGCATTCTCTTAATAGGAAGTCCCTCATAGAATTCATCAAATAATTTATAAACAAGTTCAGAGCAATATAACTTTCATTTCCATTTACATCATAATTATCCCAAATAAAATCAGAGTCATATTCTAATTCAGTATAAGCTTGGGCATTTGCAATGAGTAAGTCTCTATCAAATTTAATATTCTTAAATCTTTTAACTAGTACATCTTGATCTTTTTGAGTCTTTTGTAAAAAGTCAGCTAAACTAATGATCTGTACTTTTCCAAAGGCCTCTAAGACATAGTCTTTATCATTGATCTTTAAATAAACTCCCATATGAGAATAGATGGATCGCTCTTGTGCCTCTATAAGTGAACAAGTCCAACAATGTAATGGCTGTAATAAAATATCTCCAGTTTTAAGCTCAAATGCCTTAAGGGATGGAGAGAATATGAATCCAAAGATTATTAAGATAAAACCAAGAAATTGCCTCACTTTCTTGTCAGTTGTCACAAGAAATTTAGGCCTAAAATCAGTCAAATTCATAGAAAAAACCTCGTAATTTTAAACATTTAGCCCAAATTAGCACAAAGAAATTCAAATTAGAACAAACAATAGTATAAAAGTCCCGTATAATATAAAAAGACTAATAATTACAGAAACTTAGTCGATAAGATAATAAAAACAAGTAGAACTTTATGAAAATGTTAAATTTAATTATCGCACTCCAATTAGTACTCCTTCAAACTCCAATGGCCGTCATTGGAAGCTCCTACACTTATGCTCAAGTGCCTACAGAGAGTTGTGCCGAAGGTATGCATTTTGACATGAAGTTAAATCGCTGTGTTTTAAAAAGAGAAGTTCAAGATACTAAAGTAAAAGCAAATGCTTGTGCGGATACGACTGGTGACGCAAGAAGAGAATGTTTTGAACAAAATGTTCGTGATGAAATGACCGACATGGCGGAAACTACTGATGTTAAAGACGGAAGTGGTATGCGCTATGCTGTTCCAGTTATTGTAACTTTAGTTGCTGCTTATTATCTTTTAAAGCTTAAGTTCTCAGATAAGTATGGAAGTATTCGTAAGTGTTTTACAGGATCTATGTGGCTAATGCTAGGTGGTGCTGTCGCTGGACTTGTTACTGAGATCTCTGCTCAGTCTGCATATAAAAAGAAATTAAAAGAATTAGAGGAAGACTATAAAGCAAATATGGAAGCTAATCAGTCAGAGGATGCGCAAGAGAGAGCAAGATCTTCAAACGCTCAAACCTTAGCTCTTGAATTTATGATCGAACAAGAAAAAGCTCGATACGATGCTGCTAAAAGAAGAAAGACCGGTTATATGATATCTGGAATGGCCTATACAGGTGCAGCTGCACTAGCAATCTATGAACAAGTACAAACTGGAACTATGCAAATGGGTGCTTGTACTGAACATGCTGTTGAAGACTCTGGAACAGAAGTGACTCCTAGTGAAGCTCCTACAGATGCGTATTACACACCTAAAAAACAAAATAGTATTAAAATGGATGAAATATTATTTAATCCTGAGATGAATGAATTATTTGGTGAGTATGCTCATTATGATGAGATTAGCTTTGATGAACTAAATGAAATCTTTATGAGAAAATTTGCAGAACTTTCTGGAGCTTTATCTTTTAATGCTTTTGCATCGGATGAATCGACAGGAAATGGAGCAACCTACTCTAGAAACTTTGCTCAGTTCAATGGTAACTCATTTGGTGCCATCGATGGAGCGTCAGTATTAAATGGTGGTGCTTCTGCCCCATCTCCAATAAATCACATTACAACCAACTCTTCTCTACAACAAGTTGAAACAACTTATGGAAATGTTATTGATAAAGCGATCTCTACTCCTTGGATTAGAGCAGCTCTAGCAGGTGTTCTTGCTGGTTACTCATTTATAATGATGAAAAAGGCCAAAGAGAATATGAAAATTGCTGAAGATAGAATTGCAATGCTTGAAGAAATTCTTTTTGGTTTTGAAGAAACTGGCGGAGCTGGTAATGCTAGTTATTGTCAAGAAGGTGATCGTCGCAACCCTGGTAAGCCAAATTGTTATTGTTATAATGAAGATGGTTCAGTTAATAACGTAAGAAAGAACAGAGACGTTTGTAAGTTCTATATGGCCAATAAGAGCTTTGCAGCTGGTGACTATAAGGCCTTAAGAGGTGCGGGATACAACCCAATGAAGTCATGTCTTAAAGGCGATGGTAAGATTGATGCTGGCTGTAGTATTTGTGATCGCTCTCCTGAACAATGTAATATTATTCCAGCTATGACTGTAAATGGTATGACTATGGGATCAACCAAAGTATTTGGAAAGGCCATGAAGTCATTAAATGATTTTAATAACGGTGGACTTAATGCTTCTAATATTGATGAAGCCAATATTAATAATCAGACTGCTGCATTTAGAAAATTAAAAGATAAGCTATCAAAAGATCCTCGTTTTAAAGCAGGTGCAGATAAAGCAAAGAACTTTGAATCAAGACTTAGAGCTGCTACTCTTAAAGCAGCAGGACAAAATAGAAATGCGATTCAAGCTATCGTAGGCTCAGTTGATACTAATTTAAACTCTGGTGTTAATGGACAACTTGAAGCGAGTTTAAGTAAAGAGGTTAAAGATAAGCTTGATAAGGCGAAAGAAGCTGAATTTACAAGTGGTGGTAGTGATGGATCTACAAAGGCTGCTGTCACAAGTTCAGGTGATGACTTTGATTTTGGTTTTGGTGATACTGGAACAGGAGAAGGTGGAGTTGAAATTGAAGACGATGTCTCTGCTGTTATGGATAAAAAGTTTAACTTTAAACATGATGATATTCATAAAAATGAAAATGGGGATATTTTTAAAATACTTTCTATCCGCTACCAAAGAAGTGCACTTATAAGACTATTTGATGACCAAGGCGACTTTAAAGCAGATAAGGCAAGTAACTCTGATATCAACTCAGGAAATAATAGTAATTAGGATTTAGTATGAATTATCTTTTTCTCACAGGAAGAGAAAATAAAAACTTAGTTGAATATAAAGAAGAAGATAGAACTTACCTACTATCAAAGGAAGCTAAAGAAGGCTTTTTAAAACTCAAAGAACAGCTCTCAAATCATGGTATCAATCTCTCACTAGTAAGCTCTTATCGCTCATTTGAGCATCAATTACGTATATGGAATGGGAAAGCTAGTGGTCAGAGAAAATTATATGATAAAGATGAAAACTTACTTAACTATCAAGACCTAAGTCCAATTGAAATCATTCATGCAATACTTCGATGGTCTGCCCTACCAGGAGCTAGCCGTCATCATTGGGGAACTGAAATTGATGTCTTTGATGCAAATATTAAAGAAGTAAGTGCAGTGAACTTAACACTTAAAGAGTGTGATAAAGACTTTAACGATCTTTACCAGCATCTTGATCAATATTTAAAGCAATGTGGCTTTCATAGGCCATATGCACTTGACCTAGGTGGCGTCTCTCCTGAGCCATGGCACTTATCATTCTCTAAAGAGAGTCAGGAGCTTGAAGAGAATTACTCTATTGATACCATTATAAAAAGTCTTAATGAAACTCAGGACATGCAATTTAAAGATATTGTTCTCGAGAATATTGAAGAAATCTTTCAAAAATACATCATAAATGTTTCAAAATAGGCCGGTGCTTTTTGCACCTCATGACTTTTCTCTTACATTTGAATTGTTAGTGTGAATTTTTTTCATACCTAAATTTCTAACAACTTCTTATTTTCAGTATTGGATTTCAATAAGTTAACAATTGATAAGCTCAAAGAGTCATAATGCACCAACGCGTCTCGCCAGAAGTAAGTGTTTTTTTATTCAAGAGTAGTTTTTTTCTTGTTAAAAAACATCAACTTTTGAACGAGGAGAATTTAAATGAAATCAAGCGCATTCTTATTACTGTCTGTTTTAGTTACATTTGCAACTATTTCAGAAGTACAAGCACAATCAAGATCAGACAGAGACAGGCTTAGGTCTGAAGCAAGAGCTAGAAACAGAGGAACAACTACTGTTAGAACTAATCGTGGAAACAGAGGTAACAGAGGAACAACTACTGTTAGAACTAACCGTGGACACAGAGGAACAACTACAGTTAGAACAAATCGTGGTAGAAGTGGAAGACATAATGGTGGCGTAATTGTTGGTAATACAAGAAGACCAGATGTTGTAACTAACCGTTATAGAAGAGGAAGCAGCTACGACAGATATAATAGAAGATATGGGTCTTATAACCATACTCGTTACACTCCTTATAGACATAACTACGTTGCTCGTAGAAATTACTTAAGAACTAGAAATTACTATGATCATATCTATAGTTATAACAGAAATTATATCTGGAATAACTGGATCAGAATTCCATCTTATAGAACACGTGGATACCATGTTGTTGATGGATACCCATACTATGTATTCAATGGATACAGACTACGTTACTCAAATAGAGATTACTGTAACTATCAATTAGTTGATACTCGTTACAACTCTGTACTTGAATCTTACCCAGACTATATTTGTTCTAGAGGTTTAGATGAGTGTATGGAAGATGCTAACTACGAAAACTCTTATGAGTATGGAACTCCATACATGTGTCTTGAAGCACACAGATGGTAATCATTTAAATACACACCTGCACCATATAAAGAAAAAGCCCCGAAATCGGGGCTTTTTTTATTCTTATTTTTAAATCTCGCCTATTGCTTTTAACCATTCAGCCGGTGGATTAATTAGCTTTCTTTCTTTTAAATCCATAAAGCCAAAAGTAAAATCTGCCTCTGAAGCGATCTCTCCATTCTCATGAAGAATTGCTTGATGCATTTTCATAATTTTACCTTTCACACCTGTACTCTTAGAGACAATCTTTACCTTATCTCTATTCTTAATTTCTTTTCGAAATTTAACAGTTGTTTCTAAAACAATTGGACCTTTCTTTAATTTATGAATGGTATCTAAACCATAACCACCACGTGTGATGGCATCCCATCTGGCCTCTTCATAAAGTTCTAAGTAAGTTGCATTATTAACGTGACCAAATGAATCGAGGTGACGTTCTAAGATAGTCACCTCGTATTTAAACTGCGTTGAATTTTCTGACATAATTACTGCTCGTTTTCTACTTTAATTAACCTATTTTGCTTATTAGCTTTTGAATAAGCACTAGATATCTTCTCGAATAGTTTACTCTTTTTTGGTGCAATGTCATCAACAACATTTGATGCAACCTTTCTATTCTTTTTCCCAAACATATTTGAGAATGGGTTCTTAGACTTAGACTTACTTGCATCTGATCCACCAGCTCTATATTTAAATGAGTCAGCACCACCAGAGCTATAAGAAATCTTTGACTTCGACGGTCCTGATTGTCCACTAGCACCACCGCCACCAGAGTTACCGGCACCACCGCCGCCTCCGCCTCCGCCACCACCGGCAGAACCAGAAATAGCCCCTGCTCCACCACCAGAGTTTGCGGCACCTTTTACAGCACCTGGAGCATTGAAGTCACTTCCAAATTTTTCTCTATTTGTATTACCAATAATACCTTTTAAATCATCAATCGCTTTACGTCTGTTTGGATCTGTTCCCTCTTCATCAATAAACTCTCCAGCAGTTTCATTTCCAAAGCTAAAATTACTTCCACCCTGTCCATCTTGAATACCACCATTAAATCCCATTCCTCCGCCTTGAACAGTACCATCTCTTCTCGAACGACAGCTTGGAACACTTGGATTTTGTTGACAGTAAGTAGATAAAGTTGTGCCTGGACCACCTAAGCCAATTGTAGGCTCTTCATAAAACTCCTGAAAACCTTCTCTTAACTTATTAACTTGTCCTGCTTGCTTAGCAAGAGAGCGCCCAACAATTGCATTATACATACCTGAACCAAACTTCTGGATCATCTTAGTCATTAAAATATTTTTAACACTAGCATTTGGAAATACTGAAGCGTAGTTTGCTTGTTGTCCTCCGCTTTCAATCCACTGGTATGAATAAGCATGATACATTCCACAGTCAATGGCACGAGTTCCATATACAGACTCACCACTTCCCTCACAAGAACTACGTAATCTCTTTGGTCCTGGATATGCCATCCAACCTGCCATGGAGCCCAATGCACTTGCGGTATCAACCGCTGCATTTGCTAAGTGCTTATCAGATCTATTTCTTAACTCTTGTTCCTGTAAAATCATTCCACCAGTTGGGTCTCCTTGCATAGCTGCATTATTCGCTTCATTCATTGCACCTTCTGTTTGTGATACTCCGCGAACATCCATAACCATATTGGTTCCCACACTTAAAATATCTGAGAATCCATCGGCCCACATAATGGCATGATTACAAAATTTAAAGTCAGCACTCCAAGGAGTCTCTAACTTACAACTATAATTACCACGAACTGAAGCCTCTCTTCGCCCAACTTCAACTCGGCTTCCATCTTTATTTTTCTTTGCTGCATTTCTATAAAGTACACAGTTCCCATAAAGCATATGAAACTTTTCTTTTATCGAATTAGCTTGAAGAATTTTAGCTACGTCTGTGTCACCTGATAACATTCCGTTAAATGCTTCTTCGTAACTATGTTCTGAGCCCTCAAGTCTTGTTGCAATATCTCTATACGTAGACTCCCCCTCTTGTAAGCTATATTGAGCAATTGGAATTTGTGAGCTTTGAAGTCCACCACCAATTGAAGTTGGAAACTTTAACTCTTTAAATAAAGTACTATTATTTAAAGTTTGAGCACATTGAATAAGTTTATTGTATGCAATGGCTTTACAGGCATCACTTGCAATTACATTATTTGATCCAGCAGCGGGTTGAACTGCTGGTGCATTTTCACATGCCATATAATACTCTAATGCAGGTGCACACATTAAACGGGTATGGTCCATACAAAATCTGTATTCTACATTCTTATAACTTATATCCCTACCATCAACTCTGATATTAAGTGAGTCTAGTGAACTTAAGCTTGCTGAACTAAAGTCTACAAAGAATGGTTTATTGTAGTGACCGTTAGAGCCATTAGCATCTTCACTTAAACTCCCACTAAAAGGAGCTGGAAGCTCTAATTGGCCTACAGTAATTGAGTTAGATACACACTGAGCTGATTTTTTTATACCTAGATTTTCAGTTATCTTTGAAACACGCCCCGCTTTATAAGTTTCATAGAGCTTGATAAAAATATCATTATTCTCTGGTGCTTCTTCATTATTCGCCAAATCAAGTTCGCCACCAAAGATAGTAGAACACTTATACATTCTTTGCTGATCTGATCCTGATATGTTATTACTTCCTAAACCATAAATATCAACTCCAGCGTCACCAAGTTCTCCTATAAGATCCTCAGTTAGACCCACTAGCGATTCATAGATAGTAGAACCTGCCTCCGGAAAAGTTTCAGTAGTTATTAAACCTGCTCTTGAGATTCTATCTGAAGAAGTATGTTCTACAACTATTGGACGAATTCGATCTAACTCACTTACAAAAACACTATAGTTTTGTCTTAACGAACATATATTGATTGCCGCATTTATCTTGTCACTTAATGTATCTCCAGTAACAACATTTGGACTTGGATCAGTACCACTTCTACAAACTTCCGACTCTAAATCGAAATTGTATAAGTCTTCATTTTGAGCAAACTCATCTCCATTTGTTCCTGATTTTAGTAAACACTTATGAGCCTTAAAAACCTGTGGTCCAAGATCTGCCTCTATATTTACTTCCTCTCCACCTAACCTATAATCACTATTGGCTTCTTTCAATCTCGCTAACTCTGAGTACATATCTCTTAATGTTTTTTGAACATTATCATGGTTAACACTTTCATTTTGACTTTCATTCTGATTACCAACTCCTGCACCTAAATTATTTATAAGTCGGTCTCTACATGCTAATTCTTCTTGAGTTACATTAGCATCAGCATCAGTATTAGCATAAACATTCACCATGCTTAGAGATAATAGAAAAACGAATAGAGTGGTTTTTGTAAATTTCATAAATTTCCCCAATATAAACTCTCATTAGCTTTTCGGCACTTAAGAGCTAAAACCTTAGTAATATTATCTACTAAAAATGCTATCCACACCACAAAAGCTAGTAATTTCAATACGATAAGCCAATAGAGGCCCTATTTAGTGACAATAAAGATTGGCAAAAAAAAGGCCCTCAAATGAGGGCCATGTAATTCTAGTTATTTATTTCTTCGGTTTGACTTAGCTTTTTACTGCTTCATTTCTTCAAGCTGTTTTTCTAAATCAACTTTCGCCTCTGGCTCACCCTTCGCATCCGGTGCTCCAACAACTTCTTCCTCTAGCACTTTTGGATAAGAAAGAATGTAGCGATTAGAAAGAATCTTAAAGATGGAAACTTCTTTCTTCTTATTAATATCATCGTGATTAATTTCAAAGTCATTTAAATTTTCTTCAGCTTTCGCGGCTGTTGCACCATCAGCACTTCCATCACCACCAGCTGCAGAGTCATCACCAAATTCATCTCCTAAAAGATCTAAGTTAAAACCACCAGCAGCAGGAGTAGCTGCTCCACCTGCACTACCACCAGCTTTACTTCCTGAAGCAGTCACAACTCCATTATCACCCTTATCTTTCTTATTAGAAATTACGTTAGGTGAACCATTACTTCCAAATGAAGCAAGTGATCCTTCGATAGCTTTAACATTTCCTGAAATTGCATTTCTTGCAGCTGCAATTGTCTTTGCTAAAGAACTAGGCTTATTCTTTTTATTTCTAAATTGCTTTTTCTCTAAATTATCAAGCCCCTTAATCAGACCATCGTTTCTCGCCTTTATAGCATTAAATTGTTTTTCGATCGCTGCAAGATTACTATCTGATAAGTCACCGTCACTTAAATTTCCATTAGAGGTCTTAGAACTTAAATTACTAACAGTTGCCATCCCTCTAAAACTATCAGGAGAAACTAACTTAGCAGTAACTTTATCAACTTTAGGTACATCAAATGCAGACTTAGTTGTTTTTTGTGGACAAGATGCAGGCTTAAACCCTTCACCAGCAGGTACCGCACATTGCTTAATAAAAGCTTCCCCACCATTTTGGGCATTAGCTTGATAGCTATTGGCTTGATATTGCCCAGCTTGATAACCTTCACCAGCACCAATTCCGCTTCTAGCACTTGAAGCAATATATTTTGCTCTTTCATCTTCTATCAGCTTAATTCTTTCTTTTACTTTATCGAGAGCCTTTTTATCCCATGTGTTCACTAAAATAAGAATCCCTGTCATCAGACCCCATGTGATTGATCGACCAATAGGTTTAACAAATGCCCAGTTCTTACCAATCTTACCAAGTAGACCTTGGATAAGCATAAACTGTGCACCTACATTAAGAATAGCACTCCAGAATGGTGGAAGATCTAACATACCAGCAACCATAGTAAGTGCCATACCTCCTGCAGCCATTCCCATCCCTCCACTTAAGAAAGCATGAGCTTTAGGGAGAAAAGCATTTCCTATCATTGAGATTATAGTATCCCAATAACGATGTTTTCTCATTTGTGCCATATTCATATCACCTAAGTTAGGTGTCTCTTCAACTATTTGATTAAAGAAAAACATTATGTTTGAAATATTTTGATCGTTCTCTGCAATTACTCTTAGCTCTTCTTCTTTAGATTGAACTGGCAATGAAAGCCTTTTCGCTAGAGCAAACCTTCTAAGAATTGACTCAAAATTATGCTTTGTATAGTACTTCATCCCTTCGTAATGTTCTCTTTCTTCAGGAGTATATTCAGCTCCAGATTTTTCAAATAATCCTAGAACTCTAATATCTTTTTTCCTATGTAATTGTCCTGTCTTAGGAACACCATGATGAATTAGTGTACCGGCACCACTCCAGTCAGGACCAAACATTTCTTCGGCCATACTATCAAGTGCATCTGAACCAAGGGCACCATCATTTCCTTCAACCATTTCACTATATGCACCTTGAACAATTTGTCCCATATCGCCAAATGAGCTTACTAGGTTTTGAACAGCTAAGTCTTTAGCTTTATCTATAGCAAGAGCAATCCCCTGATCTTTAGCTATTTCTGCAGCAACTTCTCCCATTGCTTGAGCAGAAGCTGCTCCACCCGCTAAGGCATCAGCTTGAGCATTTAAGACTTTAAATACCGTATAAGCTTGAGCTAAACCTGCTTTAGATAAACCATCTCCTCCACAACACTCTACAGGCTTAAATGCATAACCAGTATAAGATTTAATTGCCATTCCTACCGAAGTTGGAACAAGTGGAGCAGGAGGTAAACCTAATGCAGAACAAGTCATAGCTTGTGCTACGATTGGAGCAGATGTACCTTGTGCAGTACCACCGACAGCACTTGTCGATGCAGCATTTGCTCCATTTACAGCACCTGCTTCAGCATCATCAACCGTATCAGCAATAGGAATTCCAGAAACTAATTGATAGTTTGGATCAGCTTCCATTGCAGCTTGAGTTGGATTTTCAACACTTAATGGTGAATTCTCTACGTTTTCAGGGTTAAAGAACTGACCAATTTTTTGAAATAGGGTAACATTTTCAACCGTTTCTGCTGTATCTTTTGCTACTCTAGCTGCTTCTTTTGCAACTGCAGTTGCATTATCTTTTGTAAGTTCAACTCCAAACTTTGCTGCCCATGCACCTAAAGAACCAACAAGTGTTTGACAAGCGGCTGTTTGTGTAACCAGTGCAGGAGCACATGTCCCCAGACAAGAACCTTGAGCTGTTACACCAGCTGCGGCTGCAGCTTGTGCTTGTGCAATAGCAGCGTTAAGTGTTGCCTGAAACATCATATGCTCTTGCGAGTTCTTTAAAGTTTCAAGTGTTGTACATTGCATTTTACACTTTATAATATTTGCAACTTCAATTCCTGTGTTAATACCATAACCAAGAGTTGCTATCATATTCATTGCTTTCTTTTTCTTGAGTGCTTTTTCTTGACCTTGTAAAATTTCAATTAGCTTATTGAAGGCTCCAATTTGTTTATTATCTTCTGCAAGTCTGTCTGCACTTTGTCCTTCGTTCGCTTCTTCCCAAGCTTCTTTTTCTTCATCAGACATATTTTCGAAATTAGTTTTTTCAGTTGGATTAAATCCTTCTAGTTCATCAGCAGCTTTTTTAGCTGCTTTCTTAAATCCCATATTTGCTGAGACATCACCTATGATGTACATAAGAGCACTGAGCTGTGCAATTCTCATTGTAATCTTAGCTGCTTTATTTGCTTTACAGTCGTTACCATAAAGAATTGGGTTTACTTTATATAGATAATTAAACCTTAGTGTTGAAAGTAAGTTTACTGCCATCATACCAACTACCGCTTGCTCAATCATAGCTTTTAAGCCACCAGCTTCGTCGGTATAGTTTTTCATTTGAGCTTTTTGAACTATCTCATCAACATTCTCACCCTTCTTATATATTTTAGATCGCTCAGTATTTAGGCCTTCCGCATATGCGTTATTAAATCCAATAAATGGTATTGGACTCATGATGAAACTAACGGTCATCAGTGAGTAGATAAATCCCATGATCAATCTTTTGAGTTCATTTCTCATAATTGGCTCTCTTTTTAATTAACTTATTGATATTTTATCGTCATTCAAGCACTTATCATTAATGAAATATCATAAATACTTGAAATTATTTAATTGATAAAAATCCACCTGTATTTAAGGTGGCAACTGAATATGGCAAAATTGGGCAAAAAAAAGGAGCCTAATCAGGCTCCTTCTCTAAGATATTGAATTTATATTAATTACTTATTTTTTCTTCTTTTTCTTACCTTTCTTTTTACCACCCTTCATTTTAAGAGCAGCAACTAGAGCAACCACACCAGCACCGATTAAAAGTAGTGTAGAATCATCCCCTGCACCTGAACCTGTTTTCTTAGTTCCTTTATTAACAGCAATGTCTGGAATACCAGAGTCAGTTACAAGATCATCTCCAAAAACTGGAGCATTATTATTATCAGAAGCTGCCATTTTGATATTTGAAAGATCTTGTTTCTTTTGTCTAAACACTCTTAGAGTTGCAATTACATTATCAAATATTGGTTGGTAAGCAGTATAAAGATCTTTTGTTACAGAAAAAGTTACTGCAACACCTAGGTCTTCTTTAACAGTTGCTAGATAGCGAGTGTAGAAGCCAGGAACCTCTGAAGCAAGGTGAAGAGCATCTACCCAGTTTTGGCCATTAATACTTTTTGAATTAGCATACTTTGGCTCAGACCTTTGAACCTTACCACCTGGTAGTGTGTAGGTCTTAGTATCTTTAAGGTACTTTTGATATTCTGCTAAAGTATCTTGAGGTCCTCTGTATTTTGCAGCAAGGATAATGATCGCTTCTTTCTTACGATCTTTATTATCACTTTGACATACCCACTCACTTCCTTCGATCGCACATTGCCATCCAGCAGGTAACTCGAATTGACAGTATTGATTAGAAAATGTCTTTGCCATAGAGCTAACACTAAAGAGCATTATAGAGAGTAAAAGTGTAAACTTGATCTTCGAGCTAATCATCATAAGATTTCCTTAATCGTAAATTTAAAAACTTATGTAGTAATTTTAATCTAATAATACAAACTTACAAAGGATAATTTTTTTTCCATGGGGAAATTAAGGCGGCATTTGAGTGTAATAATCAGTTTTTAAGCAGTCCTCCGCGCATGATTGTACCAACTTCTATTCTTTTTTTATCAAATCGCTTGGTGACTTTTACCATCGATTTGTTGGCACCTGCTTTAACTACATATCCACTACCAATAAGTTTATTGCCATCTACATAATCAAAAAAGAAGAAATCAACCTTATTTCCTTTATCTAGTCCTTGAATTTGTCCTGCATCTACGATTACTGATTCTCTAGACTTTGAAACTTTGATTACTGAAGCTTCAATTGTGTACTCTTTGAAAGTTGAGTATTTTAATTCGTAATTATTTGATTTTGAATTTCTTCGTGCAAGTGTGATGAGATAATTATTCCCTACATCTGTAGAGTTTCCAGAAAGTCTTGGTTTAGTAAGAAATTCAAGTCGCCATTTATCATTAAAAGCAAAGTTAAAACCTAAGTAAGGTGCAAACCATGCACGGTTAATTGAATTATAAAGGCTTGTGTTACCTGTTTGATACTGTGGTTTTTCATCTGGTTCATTTGTGTAAGCGTCTTGGTCTAAAGAATAAAGATACTCAACACCTGCAAGCATGGAAACGCGATTAAAAACTAAGACACCTTCAACTTGAGTAAAGATTTCATTTGATAAGTTTTCAGAAGGGTTTCTATAAAGGGCACGGGCCGTAAGAAAATTTTGTGATTGTGTATAGTAAGTCACGTTAAGACCAATTGATACACTTGAGCCATCATCACCAAGAATTATAGAGTCTCTATCCCCTCCCTCATAAACATCGTTAGTGAATGATGCCGCTTCATATTCAAACTCAAGAGTGTATTCCATATTCTCTTGTTTTGGTAAACGATATAAGAGGTTAACAAAAGTCGACTTCAAACCAGAGTTTGAAAAAGTTTCTAATTCGTCTTCTATTCTTTGTGAGGATGAATTACTTCTTGTGATTGCCCCAAGCTTTAATTGAAAGTCATCTGTAAAACCGTAGGCGTATGAGAGTACTAAATCAGCGCGAAAATATTGTTCTCCATCTGAAAACTCAATTAAGTTTCCATTGGAATCAATATTTTTTAATGATTGAAAATAATCAAAACGAATATTAAATTCATTTCCACTGTCGTGTAGTGGTAATGACTTTGGTACATATGAAACTTCAGCAAATGCAAACTGAATTAGAGAAAATAAGAATATAAAAAAGAGCATAATAAATCTTATCATGCTCTTAGTATACGGTAATAAATTTGTATATTAAACTTGTAATTGCAAAAATGTGTCCCCTGAGTTTTCAAATTCGATCAGAGTTTCCACTTTATTCCATTGCCCATTTACTTGCTCATATAGATTGATGCTTTCAATACTTAATTCACTATTCTTTGTGAACTCAAGCTTTGCCTGTTCCATAACATCTGTCAGGCTAAAAACATCATCAAAATACCCTAGTGGTAAGAATTGAAAGTCATTTGGCTTGTATTTTATATTAAAAGGAATAAAGGACTTGCATATATCTAGTACGAGCTCCTGTAGATGAAGGAGATCATCTGAGAAGTCTGGCATTAGGTAGACTACATTGGATCTTTTGTGTTGAAAAACTCCGACGCCTCTAAAACCAAGCTTGGTTGATGTGTGCCCAAAGAAGAAAGTATCAATTTCTTCTTTTAATTCATCTACCAATGAATTTCTATCAATAGCTGAGATCTCAAACGGTCTTAGTAATGACATGTGGGCGAATGCTCTTTGACGATACTTTGGGTCATATCTCTTTTTAAAGCCGTCAATTTTCTTGGATAGAGCAGAGTCAGATCTGAAGTTAAGCGAAACGAAATACTTTCTAAGTGTAATGCGATTGTCCATAATTGCACCTCCCTTTGTCGCAGGAGCTTCTAATATAATTCTAGAACGCAAAAACGGCCTTTACAAGGAAAAAGCAAGAAAGTTAAAAAATTAAGGGTATTTAGGGGGTTAAACCCTGTAAATGCTACTTTACAGGGTTATATATTGCCTTATCAGCCAACTCTTCTTCAATTCTTAGTAATTGATTGT
>CAJXHA010000026.1 GCA_913053615.1 uncultured Bacteriovoracaceae bacterium
CTCTTCCGATCTTATAACGCAATGCTAATCATCTAGATTTAATTCATCTTCTTCAAAATACTGAATTCGTACTGAGTGAGGAAGCATCTTTTCTGGAAAGTGTTCATGAATCCAATCTTTTACTTGTCCCTTTATACCCTCTAAACTATCGCTTTCTAGAATACCATTTTCAGTAATAAAAGAGGCCTCATAACGATTAGGATATTTTTTTATAATGACAGTAAGATTATCTGAAATAGGTAAGTGGGAGATTCGATAAATCGCAAATAAGTGAATTAAAGATGCAATCACAATGAGAATGTGAAAGAGTTCATGGTAGGCAAAGACTCCTTCAATAATAATAGGCCATTTAAAGTGATCTAATAAGGCTCCTAATGTATAAAAGACTCCACCAAGAGTAATAAACCAAACAGTCTTCATATCAAAGCGACGGATAAACCAAACAGTAAAGACACTCATCCATCCCATCGCAATATAAAGAGAAAGAATAACTGACTCTGAAATTGAATCAAAGAATATTGAGGTAAGGGTAACTCCGACGATACTAATACACCAAATTGTAATTAAAGGTACCCAGCGCTTTAGCCCTCTTAAAAGGATAATTTGAAAAGGAGTAAAGGAGCCAGCAATCATAAGAAAAATTCCAGCATGATCTAAAATACGTAAGACATAATTAGCATCAGTACCTTTTTCGAGTAAGTGATAAACTCCACTCATGGAATAGAGAAATACATTGCACATGAAGTAGAGTGTTAAGGCAAAAACTCGAAAATGATTCCCTCGACTTCTAAAAATAATTAAGAAGGAAACAGCTAAAAAGAATAACGCTGCTAATAAGTGGGACATTGAGCTAAGGGGTTCACTAAATCCAAGAAATGGGATGATCTTATTCATATCTTTAATATAACGAGAATTTTCATTTCTGGCGAGGTCTTAATTAAATCTTGATACTTTTTAAATACTTGAAAGCTTAATACTTTCTTTAATCGAAAAGCGATAGAAGTTCTCACCTAGGTATTTCTTTAATTGATCATTACTAATAAGACATGAGTATTTTAAATAGCTTATGAGATAGTCAGGTACATCTAGCTTGGCGTATTTTAAAACATTATTTAATTTACCTGCAATGAACATTGGAAAGGGAATTCCTTTCTTGGATACGATATTAATCGCATCTTTGAGAGAAATAAATTCATTGGTGGCAACATTATAAACTCCCGTCGGAAGCTCATCAATGGTGCGGTAGAGTACTTGTGCCATATCAAATTCATGAATGAATTGAAAGATGGGATTATAATCAATTGGTTTTAAGGCAAAGGATGAATTTAAATACTTTGTCATTGTGTTTTGAATTTTAGAACCAATGATATTACAAGGACGAAGAACAACTGTATCCATGCGTGATTGATACTTATACATCCAATTAACACAAATTTGATCCATTTCAACAACATCTCTAAGTTGAGAGTAAACCATATCGGCTTTTAGTGGAGCATCTTCGGTTAGGAAAATTGAATTATCAGCCAAGGCACCATAAACATGAAAAGTACTGAGAACAATTGCTTTTTTGACTCCAAAACGAAGACTAAGATCGAGAATACGATTCGTGCCCATCACACTTAGTTCAAGTCGTTTAGAGAGATTCTCATTTCCAACTTGTGAGTGGGACATGCGAGCGAGATGGTAAACATAGTCGAATTGATTCTCTCTAAATATTTTTTCAAAATTTCCACGAGAGTAGCGCATTTTTAAAAGGGTAAGGCCTTTAATAGGTTCCACATGATCGAGGTCTCTAGCATCAACTCCAATGACTTCCCACTCTGGATGATCTTGTAAAATAATACGTGCTAAGATCTGTGCTAGTCCGCCAGCGATTCCAATGATAAGAATTTGGGTTCGTTTATTTTCTTCTAGTTCACTCATATCTTTTTCATGATCATTTTTAATGGGTTATTTAAAATACCTAAAAGAGGTCTTTGATTATCTAAACCGGCCTTTAGCATTTTCTTTATTTCATCTTCAATATGCTTAACTTCTGGTCTTATTAATTTATCTGATGAATCTTTATTTAACTCTGGGTTAATCTCAATAGGCTCTCCAAAATAAATATCGATAGGACTTGGAAGAGGAAAGTAATTTGACATTAAAGGCAGAGCAGGGAGGCCTAGATACTTGGCCAGAGTTTTCGCTTGAATGGTTAAAGGAAACATCTCTTCAGCTCCAACAACTGCCACGGGAAGAATTTTAACTTTAGACTCTAGAGCTATTCTATAAAAACCATTTGAGAATTTTTGTAATTGATAAAAATTGCGAGTACTTTTTGAGATTCCTCTTACGCCTTCTGGGAATACGAGAATTGACTCTTGATTTTTTAATAACCACTTACAGTTTTCACGATCACCTAGAATTGAGCCCGCTTGTGCACTAAGGTCTCCAAGAAAAGGAAGTTGTGCCATAAAGCGCTCAATCATAGAATGAAGAATTCGTTTTTGCTGACTTTCTAGAGCAAAAGCTGAAGTGATTAAGGCACCATCAATTGGAATTTGGCCTGTGTGGTTTGAAACCACCATATAAGTTTCATTTTTTATATTCTCAGCACCAAATACTCTTACGCGAAAGTATTTGCAGTAGAGAGGGTAGACAAGATCAAATGCTTTTTTAACCGTTTCTAAATTAAATCCCCAGGGATCAGAGTAATCCCTATAGCGTTCATGTAAATTCGAAAACATAGCTTCTTTTTTAGCTTTTTCTTCTTCACTTAATGGTAGATTTAAATGCTCAAGCACTGGCGTCACCTAATTAAATATTTCCGTACATTTATTTATAATGTATTTCTTACTATACTGATAGTGGGAATATTTAGGGGCAATTATGGAAAACAAATCAGCACAGTCAGATTGGATGCAAAAATTTCATGAAATGGTTAATTCATGTCAGGTTGAGTTAAAGAAAACAACTCAAATTGGAATGAAGATGTTATCTGCTTCCCAATCCAATGCTCAATTACATGAGTGTTATGAAAGTTTAGGAGTCCTGGTCAGAGAGGCAATTCAGTCAGGTAAGCTCGATTGGTCTAATGAAAAAGTAAATGAATTACTTGGTCGTATTGATCAATTAGAAAAAGAAATGGAAAACTTCGAAAATGAAGTTCGTGATATTAAGCAATCACCGAGCGCTGAATAAGAAAAGATCCTAAAGCATACTCTAGTTCTTCACACTTTTCACCACTTTCAGCTGAGACGTAATGAATTTGCATTACGGCCTTGAATTCTTTCATGATTTCTTTTTTTACTTTATTTAAAGCAGCTCTTTCTTTTTGTTTCTTTAATTTATCTACTTTATTAAAAATAAGAAAAATATTTATACTACGCGGATCAATATAGTTATAAAACTCTTGATCAGATTTTTGGTATGGATGTCTTGCATCTTGAATATTACAAACAAGAATCTTCTCATTAAGGGAAAGAAAAAATTCATTTATGAGTTCCTGCCAGTTTCTAATCATTTCTTTAGAAACTTTTGCAAAACCATAACCTGGAAGGTCATACATATAAGCTTTTTTAATTTCGTCATTACAAAGGTATTCAACTTCAAAAACATTTATGGCCTGAGTACGACCTGGAGTTTTTGAGGTCTTCGCTGTTTTGGCACCTAAGAGTTTATTGATAAGAGATGACTTACCTACATTTGAGCGACCCACCATCGCAAAGGCAACTGCATTGTGATCAGCAAACCAGGCCTGAACATCTTTTTTATTATTAAGTGCTCTTAGAAACTTAGCACTACCTCTTTGGAGTATAGCATTTTGCATTTATCTCATTCCTTCATTTATGAAATGAGTATATCAGGTATTTAGCTATATGACTATATGGCATCCAACTTGCTTTTAAAGGCGATTATTTTAATGAATTGTGGAAAGGAGCAAGTATGCAAGAAGAAATGACTAAGAATTATAAAGAGATGAAGTTTATGTTTGAGCACTTAAAAGGTGAGGGAGTGAAGCTAGGGGATAGATTGATTTTAAACCCATTTCTTGGACGTAGAAGAAACTTGGAGCTCAAGAGAACTAAGGTACATTTCACCACTGATAATGTAAGTGCTAGTGAGAGAGGCTCTATTAATTATCATTTAGGTCGTTTGGGAAAAGAAAAATTACATTACATCCTTGAGAGAAGGCCTATTCGATCGCAATCAAATGAACCTGATGATCGCTATTTCTTTTATACAAACTGCCCCATTCCTTTTCGAGTAAATGGTGTTTATGCCCATGAGAGTTATGTTGAAAAAGGAGATAAAATTGAACTTGGCTATAATGTGATTGAGTTTCAAAGAAGTAATTTTAGTAAAGCTAATACTTTGAATTTAACTCCTGCCCAAATAAAGGTAGCACAGTCAGAATTACCTCTTATGCTTGAAGGTGAAACGGGAACTGGAAAAACAAGCTTGGCAAAGAAAATACATGCTCGTTCTATGGAGGGAAAGCCTTTTGTTCATATTAATCTTAGTTCATTTTCTGAAAAGTTAATTGAGAGTGAACTTTTTGGACATATGAAGGGGTCTTTTACTGGAGCAATTGCTGAAAAAATAGGTGCCTTTGAACAGGCAAATGGAGGGACTCTTTTTATCGATGAAATTGATTCACTACCGATTGAATTACAAGCGAAACTCTTAATCTTTTTAGATGAGAAGAAAATTAGAAAAGTTGGGGGAGTAAAAGATTTAAAAGTAAATTGCCGCCTTATTTTTGCTAGTGGAAAGAATCTTAGGCAATTAGTGGCGAACTCTCAAATGCGCAGAGACTTTTATTATCGTATTATAAGTGGAGCTATCATAAAATTACCCACCCTAAGAGATAATGTGCAAAAGATTCAAAGCTTTTGTGAAGAGTTTGAAGTCGAAAATAAAGTTCATATGAATCAAGACCTAATTGATTTTTATAAGTCTCTACCGTGGCCTGGAAATTATCGACAACTTAAAAGCCATTTAAATAAAAAGAGAGTGATTGCTACTGGCTCAAAGCTTCTTTTTGATGAAATGGATGAGAAGTTAGTTCAAGAAAGTTCAGACCTTTTTGATGTAAATGAATATTATCAAAAAGATATGTCACTTGATGAATTGAAGTATCATTATGTGCATAATCTCTTAGTAAAATATAAGAATAATAAGTCTGCAGTTGCTAAGGTGCTGGGAATTACACCTCGCTCTGTGAATACCATTAGCCGAAAAGTGCAGGATTAAGAAGCAATGATGAATACAATTTTCACTTCGACCACTTCACCTTCAACATTATTGGCCTTTAGAAAGTTATTAAGTTCTCTTTTGATTTTATCTCTGAGAATTGATTTCCCTTCTGTTTCTATTTGGAATTCAGAAACAACGGGCTCTACTGTGAGAAAGAAGTAGTCTTTTAGTTTGTATTCATACTCTTCGAGATACATACGAGCAAATCGAGTGGAGGTTCTAACTGTAAAGTCTACAGTGACACTACGGATAGAGCTTTCACTCTTTTTAAAGACAGGTACTTTAACGTTGAGAACTTTTAAAGTTCTGGCCGGAAATTTCTTGTACTCTGGCTTTTGAACATATTTTTGAACACTGGCCGGTTCACGAGTATTAAATTCACCAAGATAAATTTTTTGGGATGAAACATATACTCCATATGTACCAAAACTAATCATTAATAAAGCTCCACAAGCAATATAAAATTGTGGGTTATTTATTTTAACTAAAAATTTATTTAGTTTATCTAGCCACTTATGTAAGAAAGTTTGAATACTTTCAGCGTGATGCTTAAGCGGCGTTTTTAAAATTAATGTATTTAAGTGGCCAAGAGCACTATTTGCTTTAGAGCGCACTGGAAAGGCCTGAACCTTATCGATGGTAGCAAAAACAAGATCCTTTTTACGAAGAATAAATTCTTTTGTTTTTATGAGAAAAAGTTTGAGCTTGTGATATGTATTCCAAAACCAATTGATAAATTGGTTTTTCTTTTGATGATAAAACTTCTTAACTGATTCTGGAATGAGACCAATGATTATAAGCCAAAGCTTATGGCCAAGTTTTTCTAAACCTTCATTTGCTTTATCTTCTAATTTTTCAAACTTTTTCAAAAACTTCATCGCTTATTTATCGGAAGCTTATCCCCTGATCTTTACTAATCGACTCCATTAATAAGCACTAAAATCGGTAAATATTTCCTAAATAGCTGAAAAGAGGGGAATTCTTTGAAATAAGCCTGAAGCTTGTCGATAGGTTTATTGGAATTCTAAGGAGTGAATTATGGATAAATTTCTTAAATTACTGATATTACTATCACTTATTATGACAACTAGTTGTAGTATGTTTGATCGACGAGACCATGAAATGGTGATGGATCAACGGTTTGATAATGATATGTGGGTTCCTGAACAAGATTTTCCAGTAATTCCTGGTGATTCAGGAAGGGCCTATCGTGATAAGAGTGAGTTATTATCTAGAGTTCCAGCAACAGCCAGAGATCAGAAAGAAAGAGAGTATTTTAGCTCTTTATCTCAGGAAATTATACATCTTGAAAATAAACTTAGTGAGAGAGAATATGATGATTATCTTAAGATCAAACCTCAATTGGGGGGATTATCTGAGCAAATCTACTTTCTCCGTTTAAGTTATCAAGACAAATTGGAGTACATTCAATCCCGTGGCATTCGTATCAAAGAGTCTTACACAGTGCAAAGTTTTGGGCGCTCTGCTTATCAAGCTGGCCAACCTGTTGGAATTGGGATGAGTAAGACTGAAGTTATCGAGCGATGGGGAAGTCCTGTGCAAAGAGAGTACGCAGGATCACCAATGGAACAAAATGAGAAGTGGTCATATAGGGTTAATGGCACAGTTAAGCATATCTATTTTGAACAAGGCCGTGTTGAGGGTTGGACAGAGCAATAAACCACTGCACTAATACGTTAAAACTATTATCAAACTGTTCTAAAAGTTCTATAGTGTAGCTTAAAACTTTTCAAATAGGACAGTGATTATGGACTATACTTTAGACTTTGAAAAACCAGTACACGAACTGGAAAACCAAATTAGAGATTTACAAGAAGCTAATGCTAAACCTGGTATCGATATCTCAAAAGAGATTGAAGCACTTGAGGCAAAAGTTGATAAGCTTATCAAAGAGATTTATGGAAATCTTTCTCCATGGGAAAGAGTTCAACTTTCTCGTCATCCACAAAGACCACATACTATTGATTATATCGAAACAATCTTTGATGACTTTCATGAAGTTCATGGAGATAGAAAATTTTCTGATGATCCAGCAATTATTTGTGGCTTTGCTCATCTTGATGGACAAAAAGTTGCAATTTGTGGAATTGAAAAGGGTCGTAAAACACAAGATAAAATTAAGCGTAACTTTGGAATGGCCAGACCTGAAGGTTATCGAAAAGCACTTCGTATAATGAAGCTTGCTTCTCAGTTTAATATACCAATCATAACTTTTGTTGATACTCCGGGTGCATACCCAGGAATTGGAGCAGAAGAAAGAGGTCAGGCGCAAGCTATTGCAGATAACCTTGAAGAAATGTTTGGAATTAAAACTCCTATTATTTCTGTTGTAATTGGTGAAGGTGGATCTGGTGGTGCCCTAGGGATCGCCATTGCAGATAGAGTGTTAATGATGAAATACTCAATATATTCTGTCATTTCTCCCGAATCATGTGCTTCTATTTTATGGTCAGATCCTAAGATGGCAGAGAAAGCAGCTAATTCATTACAACTCGGTCCAGAGAAGGCACTTGAATTGAAAGTAATTGATGATGTTATCAATGAACCTGCTGGTGGTGCTCATCGTGATAAAGATGAAGCGGCCAATATGGTTAAACAAGTTCTAATTTCTGAAATCAAGAAGCTTCAAAAAGAATCTGTAGATAAATTATTAGAAAATCGTCTACAAAAGTTTAGAGATATGGGAAATCAGACGATACTGGAAGACAAAGGTAATTCATAATGTCACATCAATCCATGACAGGTTTTGGTAAAGGCGAAGCTCTTGGTGAGAAATACAAGGTTACGACTGAGATAAAATCTGTAAATCATCGCTTTAAAGATACTCGTTTTAAAATGAGTTCTTACTTTAATTCTATTGAACTTGATCTTAAAAAAGTTTTAGAGAGTCACTTTAAAAGAGGCTCATTTGAAATCTTTTTACAGTATAAGAAAAATCCAGACCTAGCTTCATCTGTTGAATTAGATGAAAAGAAGATTGCAACTTATCTAGAGCAAGTGAAAGGGATCGCGGATGCTAAAGGTGTGAACCTAAGTGTTTCTCCGACTGAATTTTTAAGAAGTGATTTTTATACGGATGATGAAGACAAAGTTGATGAATTAAAAGAGCAGGCAGTTGCTTCTTTTGAAGCGGCTTGTAAGGAACTCGTAAAGTCTAGACTCGATGAAGGTCAAAAATTGATTAATACTCTAAGTGATCATGCTCAAAAGTATCGTGAGCACTATGAAGAAGTTGTGAAGCTTAAAGACTCGTATCAAGACGGTATAAAGGAAAAACTTATTGCCCGTCTAGAAAAAGAAGACATTAAGTTTGATGAACAAAGACTACAACAAGAAGTAATTTATTATCTAGAAAAATTAGATATTGAAGAAGAAATAAGTCGTATTCAGATCCACTTAGAGAAACTAAAGAAAGTTTTGGAAACTTCTGGAGAGTGTGGACGTCAGATTGATTTCTTAGTTCAAGAATTAAATAGAGAAACAAATACCATTGGTTCAAAATGTGCCAGTGATAAAATATCTGAAAATGTTATTCAGATGAAAGTGCATTTAGAAAAGATTAGAGAGCAAGCTCTCAATATGGAATAAGAATGAAAAGAGGTAAGTTAATCGTTATTGTCGCTCCTTCGGGAACTGGAAAATCCACACTGATTAAAAAGTTAGTGGAAGATATTCATGTTCTTGAATGGTCAGTGTCTTGTACCACAAGACCAAGACGTAATGGTGAAACCAATGGAGTTGACTATAACTTCATGACTGAAAAAGAATTCTTAACTCGCAAGGAAAATAATGAATTTATCGAGTGGGCCAAGGTTCACTCCAATTATTATGGAACCTTAAAGCAATTTGTTGATGAAGGGCTAGAAGCTGGAAAGAACTTATTATTTGATCTTGATGTTCAAGGTTGTGATCAGATGAAAAAGATCTACGGGGATGAGGCCAATGTTATCTTTATTGAACCACCAAGTGTTGAAGAATTAGAAAAAAGGCTTTTAAAAAGGGCCACTGATAATAGAGCGGTTATTGAAGAAAGACTTAATAACGCAAAAGAAGAATTGAAACGTAAAGATGACTTTGATTATCTAGTTACTAATGACGATTTTAATCGTGCATATAGTGACTTGAATGCTGTTGTCACAAAGATATTGGAAGGTAAATAAATTGTATCATCGTTTGGACTTTTCACATGAAGCTGGATTAACAATTGATGAGTTGATTCGTAGAGCGAAATCAAACTTACCGGAAGATACTGACTTTGAACTTATTAGAAGAGCATATGAATTTGCTGAACTTCATCATAGACCTCAAAAAAGAAGTAGTGGTGAACCTTATATTATTCACCCTCTGAATGTAGCTGCTACCTTAATTAAATTAAAAATGGATTTAGATTCAATCTGTGGAGGTCTTCTCCATGATGTGGTTGAAGATTGTGATGTTTCTGAAGCAGATATTATAAAAGAATTTGGTCCAGGTATTGGAACAATTGTTATTGGTTGTACCAAAATTTCAAAAATTAAATTCAAAACAAAAGAAGAAAGCCAAGCTGAAAACTTTCGTAAGATGGTTGTTGCGATGGCGAAAGATATTCGCGTTATTATCGTTAAGCTAGCTGATAGAATGCATAATATGCTGACGCTTCAATATGTTTCTAAAGAGAAACAAGTTAAGAAAGCTCAGGAAACCTTAGATATTTATGTGCCGCTGGCAAGTCGTCTCGGGATGAACTCAGTTAAGAGTGAGTTAGAGGATCTCTGCTTGCGCTTTTTACACGCTGATATGTATTATCGACTTGCTGAAAAAGTGAGTATGAAAAAAACTGAGAGAGAGTCTTATATTAGAGACACTGTTTCTTTAATCAAAGAAAAACTCTCAGAGTATACAGTCAATGCAGATGTCTATGGTCGTCCTAAGCATTTTTATTCTATTTATAAAAAAATGCAGAATAGAGATGTAGACTTTGATCAGATTCAAGATCTTTTAGCTTTTAGAATTATTGTTGGAAATATTACTGAATGTTATAAGTGCTTGGGTATTATCCACTCGTCTTTTACACCTGTACCAGGACGTTTTAAAGATTATATTGCAATTCCTAAGGTAAATAATTATCAATCACTGCATACAACTGTTATTGGTCCACAAGCAGAGAGAATTGAAATTCAAATTCGTACTCATGAAATGCACGAAGTTGCAGAGAAAGGGGTGGCAGCTCACTGGAAATATAAAGAGGGCAGTGGTGGTGCGAAAGGCCTTAATAAGCTCAAGTGGGTTGAGGAATTAATGGAGTATGATCGCGATATTCAAACCTCTTCTGAGTTTATGGATATTGTTAAAAACGATTTAGATATTGGTGGTATTTTTGTTTTTACTCCAACTGGTGATGTGAAGGAACTTCGTTTTGGAGCGACACCTTTGGACTTTGCTTATGCAGTTCATACAGATGTGGGAAACAAAACTGTTGGGGCTAAAGTTAATGGGAAAATGGTACCTCTTAAGTTTAGACTAAAGTCTGGTGATACCGTTGAGATTTTAACTTCTAAGTCTCAAACTCCAAATAAAGACTGGTTAAAACTAGTTAAAACTTCACGTGCGAAAACAAAGATTAAGCAATACCTATTAAAGATTGAGAGAGATCGCAATAAAGAAGTCGGCCAAGAGCTCTTAGAATCTGCCTTAAAAAAGCTAGGAACTAATTTAAAACAATTAGATAAAAAGAATGAGCTTGCTCGTGCACTTGATGCCTTTCATTTTAAAAATAATGAAGAACTTTTTCATGCTCTTGGAAGTGGGAGAGTATATTTAAAGCAATTATTTGAACATATTCAATCCATTGATTATGAAGAAGAGGAAACTCAACAGAAAAAGAAAAAGCACGATACCCTTTTTAAAAATCTTTCAGATAAGGCCAAGCAAACATCTAATAAGGATAATGCAGTTATCGTAGATGGATTAGATGATATTATGGTGAGGATGGGGAAATGTTGTAATCCTATTCCTGGAGATCCAATTCTTGGTTTTATTACAAGGGGAAGAGGAATTACTGTTCACACTAAGACATGTCAGCGTATCTCAGACTTTGAAGATTCTCGTAAAGTCGATGTGGAGTGGAACTCGGCCTATACATTTAGACACCCTGTTAGTATCAGAGTAATCACTCATGACCGTCCGGGAATTCTCTCGCGTATTTCTAATAATATTAATAGCTTAGGCGTTAATATTAAGAGTGCTGTGGCAAGAAGTCTTCCTGATCTTAAAGGAAGCTTTCACTTTGAGATTGAAGTGAAGGATTATGCGGAATTTCTTAAGGTTTTAAGTATTATTGAGGCCATGGAAGAAGTTATTTCAGTTACCAGGGCATAAATCCAAAAAAATTTATATTCTTACTTATAAATTCGTATTTTCTTTGAAATAATAATGTCATGCGTTTGAACATTTATTATCTGCTTATTCTCACTTTATCCTCAGGTCTTTTTGCTAAAGAGTTTCTTGAGTTTGGAGAGAAAGATTTTCAAAAAAAGATAAAGAAGAATAATTGGATGGTTGATGTTTCTGCCCAATTCATGCAATACGAAACTCGCTTTCCTGAGTTTACTGGTGAACACATAAAAGTCGAAGATAACGATCTCTATGATATGTATGGAATTAATATTGCCATTGGAAAAGAATTCTATTTCTTTGGTGACTTTTCAGTGGGATTTAAAACAGCACTTTTTTATAATGAAAATCAAAGAGATGAAACTGGTAAGGCTGCCAAGGATATTGATATCGATCTTTCTCGTGATCGAACTGATTATCGTATGTATGGTGCTCAGGCGGATCTCTATCTAAATTATCTTATTGAAATGAAATCAATTAATCTTCAACCTTTTATTGGGACTGGCCTTGGCTTAGGTATTGCTGAGATGGAAAAGAGATATACTTTTGATGGGATCTCGACTGCAACGCCAGCAATTTCAGCAGAGTCTTATACTGCAGATTTGAGAGAAGAGTTTAGTTATATTAATACAAATATCGGAATTAGTTTTATAAGTCGCACAGGCTTAATTACAACTTTAAAGCTGACACGTATCGATACGTTAAAAACAAATCGTGAAGTAGAAGGCGAAATAAATGGTACTGATTTTAAAACGAAAGAAGATGATCTAGAAGAGTCAGTAACCAATTATATGGCAAGTCTAGGAGTAGGCTTTTTCTTTTAAGGGATAACAATGCAAAAAGTATTTTTATTATTCTTAATTGCAATTTTAAACTTTGGCTGTGAAGTTGCTGAGGAAGTTTATCTCTATGATGAGGATTCTGCTGAATATGATGATCTACTTGAGCTTGAACAAGAGATTTGTAAGGCCAATGCTATCTTTACGGCAATGAACGACTCTAAGGCATTTCTTGATTATGGCTATGATGTAAATTCTTATTATATGATTGAAGGAAAAAAGGACGGGGATAAAACCCATGAGTCTTACTTAAAAATTACTAGTGTTAGTAATACCGTATTAGTCTATCAACATCACTGTAACTCAGGTTGTTCAACTGTGGACACTCAAGTAACAGTAACACAAACTATGATGGATGACTTTATTACTGCCATTCAAGATGGAGTGTGTGCTTTAAATAATGATCTCAGGTATACATCAAGTGGTTTAAGTTCTAGTACAAGTATGACCTTTTCTGATTTTAGAGAAGATGAAACTCTTGATGATGATGATGAAGTGATTGAATATACTCGTAAGACAGATAGTTTTAGAGCTAATTTAACTTATCCGCTGCCATTTGTTCTTTATAACTTTGCAAGAACCATCAATTCAAAAGAAGAAGATGAAACTGCTGAAACAGATAGTTATTCATATACAATTACAGAGATTGATTCTGATGAATGTGATGATGACTCTGACTGTGACTTCTCAGGAACTTTTACCGATATAGATCCAGTAATTGATACAGATGCCTATGCTAGTGATGCAATAGGATCAGTTCCTTTTTCTATTTCCAATTTTCCTACACCTTAGTGGGTGACACTTGTAGGTGTTTCTTTATCCCAGAAGAACAGAAAGGTAGAAGTCTTTAAGAGCTTGAAGACTTCTTTAAAAAGTATTTTGACATCTCTCCATTGAGAATAATTTCCATTTATTGAGTCGTAATAAAAATTATAATCACTGGTGAGAGTGTTCATGATAAGGCTAATTCTTAAGATATGATAGTCACTTGAGACGATAATGATATTCTTAGCTTTTTGCATTCTTTTAAGATAGTTAATGGTGGCAATTCCATTTTCCACTGTATTACGTGCAAGATAATCTAATTCAATATGATGACTCTCTTGAGTTAAGAATTCATCCACAGAGATATCCTTGCCTTGCTTCTTTAAAAGTGTTGTTAAATTATTCTTAGCATAAACACCGGTGATAAAGATTTTTACTGAGGGATATTTTTCAGCCATTTTAAAAGCATAGTCAACACGTCCCTTATCGCCAGTAAAGACTGCAATAACATCAGGAGCTTTTTGGTAAAAAGTCAGCTCAGTCTTTTCTTTATTATTTTTAGCGTAACGAGGAATATAGATACATAAGAGGAAAAGTGAAAACAAGAAGAACCCACTCATTAAAATGAGGTTGATTATTGTTCTTCTTGTTCTTGTGTACTTTGTTTCAAATACGTATTTTTTAGAAAACATCCGGAGTTAATTATTCTTTGGCCGCAATGACTTCAATCTCTACTAGTGCACCTTTAGGAAGAGCACTTACTTCTACACAGCTTCTGGCTGGGTAAGGTTCAGAAAAGTATTCAACATATGCATCATTTACTTTAGAGAAGTTTCCTAGATCAGTTAGAAAGATACTTGTTTTAATAATATTTTCTCTTTTGAGATCACATGCCTGTAAAAGACCATCGATATTTTTCATAATCTGACTAGTCTGTGCTTCAAAACCCTCTACTAATTGAGAAGTGCTTGGATCAATTCCGATTTGTCCCGAGAAAAAATAAGTTCCATTTAACTCAACACCTTGAGAGTAAGTTCCTACCGCACCTGGTGCAAGATCAGTTTTAATTATTGTTTTGCTCATAGCTTATCCTTATTACTTTTTATGTAAGTCACTAATAAGTGCAGTTACATGACTCATATTAACAATTTCTTCAATACTAGAAGTCCTCTGAACAATATTGGCAGAATACTTCATTGGTGCGAGTACCGGACCAATTGGAGTACAGTCTGCTAATTGACCTAAGAGCTTATAACTAATATTTGCTGATTGAAGATCAGGGAAAATAAGAATATCTGCATCTTTATCTAGGGTAGAGAACTTAAATAAGTTCTTTCTAATTTTTTCATTAACTGCCACATCAGCTTGCATCTCACCATCAATCTCAAGTTGAGGGTCACGCTCTTTAGTAATTTGTACGGCCTTTTTCATTTTTAAAGTATCTTCATTTGAATTTGATCCAAAGTTTGAATAACTCACAAAGGCAACACTTGGCTCTCTCTGCATAAGGTTTCTATATAGAGTAGTCGTTGAAAGAGCGATATCACTTAGCTCTTGGGCATTTGGATTTCTTTGGGCGGTACAATCTGCAAGGAATAAAACTCTATGCTTAAATACCATAATCATAACACCTGTCGTTTTATCGCCACTGCCACCTAGTACTCGCATAATAGGGCTAAAACAATCTGGGTAGTTTTGAGTCGTCCCTGTAATCATTCCATCTGCATGTCCCTTACTAACCATCATTGATGCAAAGTAATTTCCTCTTTTCATTAAGTCTTCAGACAGAGAAAGTGTTGCACCTTTTCTTTGACGAGCTTGGTGGTAAGAAAAGTAATAGTCTTTAAAGTTTTCTGAGTGAGATGGATTAATGATCTCAAGATCAAGAATATTCTTAAGTCCTAGATCGCTCATTTTATTTCTAATAAACTCTGGGTTTCCAAGTAAGATCGGCTCAATTTTTCCTTCTTCTTGAAGAATCGAAACAGCTTGTAAAATCCTTTGGTTTGATCCCTCAGAGAAAACAATCTTCTTTTTCTTCTCTGTACTTAAGCGTGAGCGAACTTTACGCATAAACTCAGCCCCTTGACCCATTCTTGCTTCAAGATCAAGTGCATATTGTTGAAAGTCAGTTATTTCTTTACGAGCAACACCCGTTTCCATTGCCGCCTTTGCAACAGCTGGAGCTACGCGAGTGAGAACTCTTTTATCAAATGGTTTAGGAATGATGTAATTTGCACCAAACTTAAATTCTTCACCACCATAGCTCATTCGAACATTATCTGGAACTTCTTCTTTTGCCAGGTCTGCTAGTGCATAAACTGCTGCAATTTTCATTTCTTCATTTATTTTTCTAGCACGAACATCTAGGGCTCCTCTAAAAATAAATGGGAAACCTAAAACATTATTTACTTGGTTAGGATAGTCGGTTCTTCCTGTTGCCATAATTGCATCTGAACGAACTTCAGCAACTTCTTCTGGGGTAATTTCTGGATCTGGGTTTGCCATTGCAAAGATAATAGGGTTCTTTGCCATCGATTTTACCATTTTCTTAGAGACAACACCTTTAGCTGAACAACCCATAAAAGCATCAGCTCCATCAAGTGCATCTTCTAGTGTGCGCAACTTAGTATCAACAGCAAACTCTTCTTTGTATTTATTCATTCCTTCTTTTCTACCCTTGTAGATAACACCTTTTGAATCACACATAATTAAATTCTCAGGCTTAACTCCTAGGCGAAAGAATAACTTTCCAATGGCCATACTTGCAGCACCAGCTCCACTGAAAACAATTTTAGTCTTTGCGATATCTCTCTTCGTTAATTCAAGTGCATTAACAAAACCAGCTGTTGCAATAATCGCAGTCCCATGTTGATCATCATGGAAAACCGGAATATCCATAATTTCTTGCAGTCTTGTTTCAACTTCAAAACACTCTGGAGCTTTTATATCTTCTAGATTGATACCACCAAAAGTTGGCTCAAGTGCTTTAACTGCAGTCACCATTTCATCTACTGTATCTGCATTTAATTCAATATCGTAAACATCCACATCGGCGAACTTTTTAAAGAGAACTCCTTTACCTTCCATAACTGGCTTAGAGGCAAGTGGCCCAATATTTCCAAGACCTAAAACAGCTGTTCCATTACTAACAACTGCAACGAGGTTTCCTTTGGCAGTATAGTTAAATACATCATCAGGATTTTCTGCAATTTTTAAACAAGGCTGCGCGACTCCAGGAGAGTAGGCGAGTGATAAGTCTCTAGAGGTAATACAAGGTTTTGTCGCTATAACTTCAATTTTTCCAGGCCTTCCCATTGAGTGATAATCAAGTGCCTGTTGGTTCTTTGTTTCTTCCATAATTCTCTTCCTTTGATTTGCCCAAAAGTATAACAGATTGCAAGGTGTCAATTCTTGCATTTTTAGCAGAAAAATCTAAGAAAAATTATAAAAGTAAGTAATTTTTGAGATTAATTCACACCATAAGGCTCAAGCATAAACTTGAGCCTACTGTGTTATTATCTATCAGCGACTCTTTCGAGTAATGGAGTTTGTGATACTTTAAGCTCTTCGAGCATATTCTCTACATTGATGATTCCACCAGAAGCAGAAAGATTAGAAAATAGAGTATTTCCCAGACCTCTTTTATAGATCATTAACCCAGGGTAACGTGTTGTTGTATTCATAGCTACATCACGCAGTACTTCTGGCGAAAGGTCTTTATGACCAAGCACTAATGCAAGTACACCACTTACAACAGGTGTCGCCATACTAGTTCCCGAGATTGTTTGATAATCATTATTAGGAAACGGTGCCCTAATATTTTTACCAGGTGCAAATAAGTCCACAACCGTTTTACCGTAATTAGAAAAACTAGCGGCTAAGCTTCTATCAGCGCGAAAAGCTGATGCTCCAATTTCCATCCAATTACTCGCAACACTTCCATCTAACATATATTTATTTGGATACTTCTTTTTTATATCTGTATTTTGAAATTCATTTCCAGCAGCGTGAACCAGAATAACTCCTTTAGAGCGTGCATATTCAACTGCCTCATCCACAACATCTTTATTAGGAGAGTAACTTTTTCCAAAACTCATATTAATAATTTTTGCACCGTTATCCACAGCATAACGAATTGAGTTAGCTACATCTTTATCTCTTTCATCACCATTTGGAACACAACGAATGGCCATAATCTTTGCATTGGTTGCCACACCTTTAGTACCAATTGTGTTCTTTCTATTAGCTGCGATAATTCCAGCTACGTGAGTACCATGACTTGAGTCTGGGCCTATAACATCATTATTTCCATAAACTCTTTCACGAGGATTAGACTGATCATCCCCAACAATGTCTCTTACTTTTGAGTTGAGATCATAACGAGTCATGCGATCAAAGGCATACTTATACTCTTCTTCAATAATAGCTGCATCATAACCCATATTTAAAATGGCCAAAACATCTGACTGAGCAGTTCTCTGCTCTTCAGTTTGTATTTCTAAAGTACTTACTGTTTCAATATTGACTTCAGTTAGTCCTAATTCTTTTAGAACAGCGACACTTCTTTCAAATTTTTCTTTTACTTCACGAGCACGATCAAAACTTATTTTGTATTGGGCATACTTAGCAGAAACTTCTCTTTCATATTCTGCGAGATTTGCTCTTTCTTCTGGCGAAAGATAATAACCAATAGAGTTTAATTCAGCTCTAAGTTTTCTAAGTCTTTTTACTTCTCGAGTCACTTCTAATGTATCCGCATCAACTTGATATTGTGGATCACCTTTAATTAATTCCAATCCATTTTTTAAACTAGCGTTTTCATTAATTGTGGCCATGCCTTTTGCACCACCAATAAAGTTCCATCCAAATACATCATCAATATAACCATTATTATCATCATCAATTCCGTTATTTGGAATTTCATCGGAGTTTATCCATACCTTACCTTGTAGGTCTTCGTGATTAACATCCACACCACTATCAATAACAGCAACGATAATTTCTTTCGTTGGTTCACCAAACTTTAAATAAGCACTTTCTGTAGCAACACCTTCAACTAGGTCAATACTTGGTGAAAGATTAAACCAATTACTTGGTTCTGCTCCAAAGTCCATGACTTCAAGAACGTCACCCTTAGCATTGGTCTTATATTGTTTGCTTAACTCTTCTTTTAAAAAGCGTGCTTTATTCATCATATTACTTTCTGGGATCAATGCTGTACGAGCAAAGACAGATGTACATAGACTTAAGCACAGTAGAGTTTTCTTCATAATAGCTCCTCATTCTTTTGACGCAGCATATAACACCGTGAGGAAACTTAAAAGCTATTTGAAATAATTACTCAGAAATGAGCTCTAAAAATTTATCAATTTCATGGTGTAAATCATTAATATTATTAGATTCATTGTGAATGAGTATATCGGCTAATTTGGCCTTCTCATCGATGGCAATTTGAGAGTTGAGGATATTTTGAGCTTCATCTTCGGATATTCCATCCCGTTTTACTAAGCGAGCTAATTGCTGTTTAGGGGAGGTGTAGACACAGACGCTTAGATCAAATTGAGAGCTAAGCTTTTTTTCAAATAGTAGCGGAATGTCATAAAAAAGAGCTCCCTTAGTTTCAAGCTTCTCATGCTCTTGTTGAAATGCCTGAGGGAGACGTTGATAAATATAAGTTTCAATTTTAGTTTTTAGTTCGCTATTGCTGAAAACAGCTTTTCTCAATTTTTTAAAATCAATTGCATTGTCTTGAGTAAAATCTGGATTCAAATTTTGAATGAACTCAAAAGTTTCTTGGGTTGAGTAGATCTTTTTAACGAGGCCATCTGCATCAATTAAAGGGTAGCCTAGACTAATTAAATACTTAGCGCAGCTTGATTTGCCAGTCGCAATTCCACCTGTTATTCCAATAAGGGGACGTTCTAATTGATAAAAGCGCTGATCTTTATCAAGTTTACAATAAGCTTGTTTGAGATTTAGAATTGTCATACTTAGAGTTTATTGAATGAATTTATAAAATAAAAGGTTTAATTATGGGTCATACTTATGTTTCGCATCCAGTAGATGATAAAGGCTATGTTCAATGGACATCAACTGAAGATGAGACGTGGAGGACATTAGTAACAAGACAGAGAAAAATAGTTGAAGGTGTTGCTTGCGATGAATTTCTTGAAGGACTTGATTACCTGGCATTTGATGAGGCCATACCACAATTACCAGAATTAAACGCAAAACTAGAGGCCTGTAATGGATGGGGTGTTGAACCAGTTCCTGCCATTATTCAACCCAAAGAATTCTTTACCTTACTTTCGAGAAAACGTTTTCCTGCAGCGACTTTTATTCGTTTACCTGAACATATGGATTACTTACAAGAACCAGATATTTTTCATGAGCTTTATGGTCATACTCCGCTTTTAACCAATAAGCCTTACTGTGATTTTATGCAAAAGTTTGGAGAGCTTGCTTTAAAGGCAGAGCCAAAGGATAGAAGAAGACTTTTTAGATTATTCTGGTTCACAATTGAGTTTGGACTGATTAAGACTGATAAAGGACTTAAGGCCTATGGTGGAGGAATTCTTTCTTCCCCTGGAGAGACGGAGTACTGCCTTACTGATAAGAGTGAAAAAACTTCTTTTGATGCTCTTACAGCTTTAAGAACTCCTTATCGCATTGATATTATGCAGCCAATGTACTTTGTATTAGATAGTTTTGATGACTTATTTGAGATTCTTAATCAAGATGTATTCGCACTCGTTGAGAAAGCAAAAGAATTGGGAGACTTTGAACCAAAGTTTCCACCAAAAGATGTGAAGAAATCAGACCAAGCTGGTAGTGGTGATGATGAGTCTGAGGAAGAAGGAGCTATGAGATGTTAGAATTAAATTCAGAATGGGAAAAAATTGAAGATAAAAAATTGAGAAGAGTTTTTGAATTTAAAGGTTTTCTTAAAACCATGTCTTTTGTAAATGCAGTTGCTTGGGAAGCCAATCGCTTAATGCATCACCCGGATATGGAAGTAAGTTTCTCTAAGTGCGTTATAAATATAACCACTCATGATGCTGGAAATACGTTAACAGAGAAAGACTATCAACTAGCCCAGGCTATCGACCAGTTATTCTAGTTACTTAGCCCATTTTTTTAGCAATTTTCTGTGGCAAATCACAAAATCTTGTAAAATCGCCATGATATTATGGGCTTAATTATTCTTAATTAATCAATTAAGTGCTTGAAATAAGAAGAACTTATTTCTCTATGTTGTTGCAAGTCCTGCATGCCCTTAAAATAGAACTACATTTACTAAGCAAAGGAAGAATGTATGTTCAGTCTTATCAAAAACCAACGTGGTAACACGATGGTCATTACACTCATGGGATTAGCTGTTGCAGGTGGTGCACTCATGATTTCTCAACAAAACTTAAAAGTACAAAAAGTCGAAAGAGAATTAGTTAAAAGAGCTGAAGGCGAAGTAATTGTTGATAAGCTTCGTGCACTTGCAAGTTTCTTAATTGCAAACAATGTAATTGTTTGTAAGCAAGGTGCATTTAAATCACATATTGATCACGTTGATTTAGTAAATGATGATCCAAGTTCAGATGATTATGAAAAAGATAACGAACAAATCTTTAAAGATTATGGGCACCGTTGTTTGTGGACAGGAACCCAAGTCTCAAATGGTGTGGCTGAAGAGATCAAGCTTGCTGATGTTAAGTTTT
>CAJXHA010000027.1 GCA_913053615.1 uncultured Bacteriovoracaceae bacterium
TCATCTTCTGTTAAAACTATCCATGTGTCTTGCAAAAGGTAACTTTCACTCACATCAGATAAAGCATAGAAAAATACTTTCCCCTTTATTTGATCTTTAATTCTTTGTGGCAATTTTTCTTTTTGGTTTAAATACCTTTGCATAAATTGCGCATTCATTTTTATTCTCCATTATAAAATTTGTTTTAGTAAATATTCGTGTCTTTGGACTTCCTCAAAACGATGTGGTTCGACTTGTCTAACCAACCTCGGTTGTTTGAAGAACTCTTCTACTTTTAATAGAAGACTTTTAAATTTTATTATCCTGACACGCTTTAATAAGAATACGTTTTCTTTTCTAATTAAAACTTGCATTTCTTTCCCCTTGTTAGTGGTACAGTAAACGCAAGATTCACCTCTGGGCCCATGAGACAAATCCTTGTCACAGTACCAGTTAATTAAATTTAATTTTCTTAATTGTTTTTTCTGACTTAATTTTCCAGTTATTTATTTAAAATCTGGAATATAAAGGCAGTTGAGATCGCCGTAAAGTCCCTGAGGATCGACTCCTTGAAACTTAACAACGTTAAGATCGGAGACGGCAATCTGTGATAAAAATAATAATGTCATATCCATACCATCTCCTTTTTTTGGTTATTGATATAAATCAAGTTTTACCTTAATTAAAATTTTTGTCAATAGAGAAAATCTTAATGATGATCTTTTTTAGATTTTTTCTTAAATGTACCAAGATTATATTTTATTCCAATCTTGTATAAAAGCCCATCAGTATTGATTCTATTACTTACAGGGATTGCTGAGTTTGGATATGTTAAGTCCTGGTTAAGATTATAATACTCTAAAGAAGTAAAAAGATTAATATGACCAGCACGTCCTAAATCAAGAACATTATACTCAACTTCAATACCAACTTTCTTTTCAACCATCATATAATTTAAATTATTATGAGCATTATTATTCATCATAACAGTACTAAAATCACGATTGATCTCTGCATATGTTTTTACTAAGAGTCTTTTATATTCAAGTTCAATAGCAGCACCAAAAGATTGATGTGCTCCCCAACTAGCATTATTAGTCATTGCCTCACAGTCATAACACTGAAAAAGATCCTGTGCTATCATTTCTTCCTCTGCACTTAATGTTGCTAGAGACTCATTTTGTTTACTCATGCCAAGCTTTGCAGCAAGTACAAAGTGAATTTTTTTATTACCTTTATCATCAAGGTCTACAACAGAAGTAATATCAATTTCTGTAAAGTTCACCCTTAAAAACTTTAAAGTACTTCCTGGCTCTGCACCAAAAGGTTGTTGTTCAAATCCAAGAATTTTAACTCCAGTCTCTAATTGTACACCTCTTAAATTAGTTGCGTGGTGATTCATGACATTGAGTAAGAATGAAGTAAAACGATCATACCCCATAGTATCCATATGCCCTGTGTGTCCTGCAAGATAGATACTTCCTGGTAATAATAAAATTGATGTATCAGTATTTTTTAAGGTTTTTAAATGAGCTATTTCGACAACACCATCGCCTGTGTCTAAACCAACTTCCATTTCATTAATAAAATTTGATTTGTGTTCTGAATCGGCTGAATGATCATTTGAGCTTGAATGATGATCTTGAGCAAATAATAAGCTTGTTAGCATTAGAGCTAAGAGTATTAGTTTCATAATAAATCCTTGGTATTTGAATTAGATCATGAAGCTATACGCAAAATAACGCGACGTATCATTTTTACAATTATTTAATTTTATTCAACTTTAAGTACCTCGATAAGCTTATCTGAACCCATCAGTTCAATCTCAAAACCATCACCTACCTCTAGATTTAATAATTGCTCTCCCATGGGAGAATTATATGTAATTACAAGCACTTTAGTCTTCTCTACTATTAATTGGTGCAAGGCCGGACATGGAGAAACAAAGAGCAGCTTTTCTTGATCGTCTTCCAAAATACTAACAAGAGAGCCTATTCTAATAGTTTTAGAGAATGCTAGATTCATTGCCTTTAGGGCATTAAGGCCTTGCTCAATCTCATAGATCCTCTTGGCCTGAGCATCTTTTAAGTAATTGGCCTCTATAGCGCGTGTATCGTACTTGCCCTCTTGCTTCATATCATCAGCTTGGACGTACTCTTTGGTATTCTGATGGGCCAATTGTGACTGTTTTAAGTCATTTTCCATGGCGTTAATCAGCATTTCTTTAATCTTTTCTTTAAAAGCTATCTTCATACTCTTTATTTTACAAAATCTTGACAATAAATTGCAATCTTTTGATAAACTTTTGCTAAATGAAGTATCTATCACCTCTCTTTATTCTTTCTCTCTTCTTGGCCTTTATTACAGGTCAGCTCATTACCCAATTTGATCCAGATCGAGTACCTGAGGCCAGTGAAGTTAAAGAAATAAGCCAAGTTCTTGATGAAGTTGTACAAACTATATCTCCTATTATGCGTTTAGATTTAAATACCATCTATAGAGATAAGAATGTTTGGGAGCTATTTGTTAATAACCCTACCTTTGTAAGTAATAATAGAAATACAAATATAGATGAGTGTGAGCGAGACTCCTTTAGCTCACAATATATAAATAAGAAAGAACAAATCTGGTTAGATTTTCAATGTTTGCGCATAATGCGTCTACCGGCCAACTTCTTTCAGAGTCCACCTTTAGTGGCTCCAAATGGAGAGAGCTATCTTTACAAAGCCTATAAATCTGCTCGCTATCCTTTTAGAGAATATTCTTGGATTGCTAGAAACCTCAATCTCTTTAAGCCGACAGAACTAAAAGAGTTACATATAAATTTAAATAGCGAGTTTCGTCTACTCTCCGCACTTAATAATACGCAAACTCAATTACTATTAAAAAATGCCAAAATGATTAAGGTCGATGACTTAATCTTACTTAAAACTGGGTATTTTCAATACTACATTATCCAAGTAAGTAAATTGAATAAAATTCTTTCAGCCTCTATGTTTAAGATCTCAAATGAAAACAATCAATGTTCATTTGTTGTCGGAAATGTTTGTTGGCGCTTTAAAGAGATAAGTATTTTAAAACAACTGACTAATAAAACTTATTTAAGTTTTATTATCACAATATTCTTACTGGTTTTTCTATCTTCACTTGTCTATAAAACAATCAATACGCAAAAGCTTGAACAAGAAAGAAAGAAACATGCTTTTCGCATACTCACTCATGAGTTACGAACACCAATCAGTTCACTCTTACTTCAATTAGAAAGACTTACTAGTAATGCGAAAGGAATGGATAGAGATATGCAGACTTCACTTTTAGAGATTGAGAGTGAGGTTTATCGTTTAAAAAACCTTGCCACCAAAAGTGAAAGTATTTTAAATGCAGATAAGGTTGATCAATTCCAATTTAATATTGATTACATTCATGATTTAAAAGATTTTATCGAGGATAATATTAAACAAGATGATGTCCAATTAGAACTTCCAGTCGATTTAAAAATTAAAACAGATCTTTACTGGTTTAGGATGTGCTTACAAAACATTGTAGACAATGCCTATAAGCATGGTGAGCCTCCAGTTAAAATATATAGTACCACAGAGGGCAATACCCTAAATTTGATAATCCAAGACCAAGGGCAATTACCATCAAAGAATATAACTCGTCTATCTGAGAATTTTAATAGTGATAAAGGTGGACTTGGACTTGGTTTAAGTATTGTTAAAAAGACTTTAAAAGAATTAGATATGGAGTTTAAAATTAAAAGTATAAAACCGACAGAATTTGTAATTAAAATTAAATTGGAGTCATAATGATAAAAATATTATTAATTGAGGATGATGAAAGTCTTGGAAAGAATTTAAAACAAAGCTTAGAGTTAGAGCAGTTTAATGTCTCTTGGGCAAAGAGTTTAAAAGAGGCACAAGAATATCCGGCCAATGACTTCTCACTCATCTTACTAGACTGGATGCTACCAGATGGACAAGGAATTGATTATCTTAAGACGAAAACAACAACTCCTATTATCATGTTAACTGCTCGTACAGATCTTTTGGACAAAGTACTAGGTCTAGAAAGTGGTGCTAGTGATTATATTACCAAGCCATTTGAAATCAGAGAACTTATTGCCAGAATCAGAGTACAAACAAGAAAAGAAGTGAATAACGAACTTACAAAAATTGAAATTAATAATCTTAAAATTGATGCTATAAAAAGAGAGATATTTCTTGGAGATGAAAATATCCCCTTAACAAAAATGGAGTTTGATCTTCTTTATCTACTTGCAAGTCAGAAAGATCAAATTTTCTCACGTGAAAAATTATTAGATAAAGTATGGGGTTATGAAAATTACCCAACAACTAGGACAGTCGATACTCATGTATTGCAACTAAGACAGAAGTTAGGGCAAGATATTATTAAGACAATACGCGGTATTGGTTATTGTCTTGGAGATGCCTATGTCAATTAAAGTTAACAAACAAATGACATTGAACTGACTCATTCTTATTCCTCAGTGCTACGATAGGTTTAGTAGTTAGGAGGAAATATGAATACAAATAAAAAATCAATACTGACATTAGCATTTTTTTCAATACTCGCAGTAAGCTGTACACCCAATGACCAAATTAGAAAAACAGTTACTGAAATTATAAGAGAAAATCCATCCATTGTTTTTGAAGCAATAGAGAAAGAACCAGAAAAGTTTTTAGAAGTTGTTCAAGTGGCTGCTCAATCAGCTAAAAAGAAAATAGCCGATAAGGCGCGTGCACAAGAAGCTAAACAACTAGAAGATGCATTTAATAATCCACTAAAACCTGATATCACAAAAGCAACAGCGAGTATCGGCCCAACAGATGCTCCTATTACATTAATTGAATACTCTGATTTTGAATGTCCATTTTGTAAAAAAGGAATGGATACCGTTGAAGAGTTAAGAAAGAAGTATAAAGGAAAGATAAAATTTGTATACAAGCATTTACCTTTAAGCTTTCACCCCAATGCAATGCCTGCTGCGAAGTACTTTGAAGCAATAAAACTTCAATCAAATGCTAAAGCTTTTGAGTTTCATGACTTAGTTTTTAAAAATCAATCAGGCCTTAGAGGTGGAGAAAGATTCCTTAAAAATACCGCAAAGGAGATTGGTGTCGATCTAGAAAAACTGGCAATAGATTTGAATTCTGAAAAAGTAAGAAGTGCAATTGAAAAGGATATTGCAGAAGCCAGAAAGTTTGGAATTCAAGGAACACCAGGATTTATTATAAATGGTGTACCAGTTAAAGGTGCTTATCCTGCAGAGTACTTTGAACAGATCATTGAAAAATTAAAAGAAAAGGGAAAGCTGACCCTTTAAATCTCCTCTTTTTGTCTATATAACTTAGGGGCCTAAATGGTCCCTAAGTACCTAAAATAACTTCACAATAGCACATTATCCTTAGTATTTTAGTCAGACTCTCCGATATGATTATGATTTATTCTATCAAAGGGGATTTATGCAAAAAATTTTACTTTTAAGCTTATTATTAAGCTCATTTGCTTATAGTGCCGACTATACCAAATGTGCACAGTACCTAAACCCATCCATGAACTATCTTGAAGATAGTCCATCAATTAATCCTGGTATTGGAGGCGGCTTTGGCACCTTTGGACCTCTGGGCTATTTACCATTTGAAATTGATAACACGGGAAAAGTTACTCCACACAATGATGTCGTCTCTTACTCTCAAGAAGAAAATGGAAATGAGAGCATTACATTTGAGATGCCTTCATTTGTACCGGATAATAATCCCAATAAGACGGGTAATCCATTTAAACAAAAAATGCGTCAGGTAAAAGTTAATATTCAAAGAGCAGAGAACGGTGATATTCAAAATATTATTTACGATGAGAGCCTTACTCAAGCTGAAATAGATGCTATGCAAGCTAGTGCAAGAACATTTTATGAACAAAATACTCCAGAAGAAATAAGAAAACAAAATGAACAATGGGCAAAGAGTGCAGGATTAGAATCTTATCAACTACCCTTTTATGCTCAATCAAAGAAAACACTTTCATTTGAAATCAAAAACGGACAATGTGTTCCAATGGAATTAAAAAATGAAGCCTTAATTGAAGCAAAAGCTGATGGAAATACTTTTGAAACGACTCAATCTAATACAGCACTTTGTAAAGAGATTGATGAATTCTTAGAACAAAACCCGGAGGCAGCAGCTTGTTTAAAGTCGGACTTAAATACTAAAATGGCCGATATCTTTAAAAAGTATATACCTAACCAATCATCTGGTGGCTGGGGTTACCCGGGCATTGGTGGCATGGGCGTCGGCTATGGCGGCATGGGCTTTGGAGGCTATGGCGGTTATGGTATGCCTATGTATGGTATGAGCCTTGAAAACTATCTAATGGGCTCACAAAGTTTAGAATATATTCCTGAGGATCAACGAGATGCTTACTTAGCAAGAATTGGTAGCTCCCCAGTAATTACTGGTAATATGCTTTATCAAAACTGTATTGATGGAGGTCTAGGACCTATTATTGAAGATGAAAGTATCTGGGTGGAAGCTCCAATTGCCTCACCTGATAGTGAAGGAGAATCTGGCGATTCACAAGCAGTAGAAAACTAATCTTTAAATATCATCGCCCCACATTAATGTGGGGCTTTTTTTATTAATGAGCCTTTCTAAAAATTAGCATTCCAACAATCATTGAACCAACAAAGAGCACACTATTAAGGTTTAAATTAACTAAGTTAACAATTCCAGGTCCTGGACATATACCTGTAAGACCCCAGCCTATTCCAAAGATAGCAGTCCCAATAACAAGTTTTTTATCAACATGAATTTTTGTAGGTAAGAAAAATTGTGACTCTAAAAATGGCTTTCCTTTAAAAATAAAAAAGTATGCAAAGACATTAAAGATAACTGCTCCCCCCATCACAAAGACAAGTGCAAAATCCCAGTTTCCAAATATATCTAAGAAACCTTTTACTTTAGCTGGATTGATCATACCTGAGATGACAAGACCAACTGAAAAAATAATACCTGAAAGTAATGAAATTAAATTTGTCATGATATTAACCCTTCGATGTAAACAGTTAGAATACCCGTAAGCATAAAAATAATCGTTCCCAATATAGAACGTGTTGAAAAGCGAGGAATACCACAGACACCATGACCAGAAGTACAGCCTCCTCCAAGACGAGTTCCATACCCTACTAAAAGGCCTGCAATAATTATTTTCACAGGGCTTGCTTCAAATGAGTAATCAAAAAAACTTGGTGCTGCTAATTTCATAATTACACCACCAATAATTAGGCCTAGAATAAAAAGGTATCGCCAGGCATTCTCGACTTTAAACTTTGATAAGGTACTTTCAAAGATACCACTGATTCCTGCGATTCGACCTAGAAATTTTAAAAGTATTGCACTGGCAAGGCCAATTAAAATCCCTCCAAGTAAAGGCATCATAATTACTTCCATCTTAATCTCCTATAGGAATTTTTAGATATCTCTTGCCATTATCTTCTTCAATGGGAAGTTTTCCCCCATCAATATTCACTTGAATACTTGGTAAGAGTAATCTTGGTGGAGAAAGTGTAGCATCTCTTTTTTCTCGAAACTCTACAAATTCTGCTTCAGTTGTTTGTGCTTTTATATGTATATTCTTCTCTTTATTCGTTTTAATGGTCGATTTAAATTCTAGTGCTCTCCCATTTGGTTGATAATCATGTCCGACATATACATTCGTTTCATCTGGTAGTTTATAAAGTTTTTCATGAATCGAGTGATAAAGCTCTTTCGCTGAACCCATTGGAAAGTCACATCGACCAGTTCCATAATCTGGCATGAATAAGGCATCACCAGTAAAAACATTCTGATCAATATGATAACTAACACAAGCAGGTGTGTGCCCTGGGGTATGAATAACTTCAATCTCAAGGCTTCCGGCATTAAATTTTTCACCATCTTTATACAACCTATCAAATTGAACACCGTTAATATTAAAGTCTTTTAAATTATATATTTCTGAAAATTTAGATTGCACTAACTTAATCTTTTCTCCAATACCAATTAGAGCATTTGGAAATGCTTTTTTAAGTTCTGCTGCACCTGTTAAGTGATCTGCGTGAGCGTGGGTATCGAGAATATAATGAATTTTTAAATCTTGATCTTTCACAAAGTCGACAACTTTGGCCAATGAGTGCTTTTCAACTTTCGAAGCCGCTGGATCATAATCTAAAACAGGATCAATCACCACTCCATCTTTACTTGCCTCATCATAAACAATATATGTTAAGGTAAATGTGGTTGGATCAAAGAATGTTTTAACTTCTGTACTCATAATTACTCCTTACACTAATTATTATGCCTACTTTTTATGATATTTACTTGATATTAATCAAGTTTCCTCCAAAATCTCAAAGAATTATAGGGTCAAACTTAAGAACTTAAGTTAAAGTAAACCATGGAAAATACAGGCCCTACTCCCAAAGTCCCAAAAGAATTTGTACTTTTAATGGCATACCTCACATCCCTAATGGCATTCTCTATAGATGCTATTTTACCTGCTCTAGAGCAGATTGGTATTGACCTTGGATTTAAGAATACTAATGACACACAATATATAATTTCCATTATCTTTTTAGGTTTCGGTTTTGGTCTCTTTCTCTTTGGTCCTTTATCTGATGCTTTTGGGCGAAAAAAACCAATTTATATTGGAGCGATAATTTTTATAATTGGGTGTTTAACAAGTTACTTTGCAGAGAACCTAGAAGTCATGTTACTTGGAAGATTTTTTCAAGGCTTAGGAGCATCTTCATTTAGAATTATTTCAATCGCAATTGTTAGAGATAAGTACAATGGTGCAACCATGGCAAGAATCACATCTCTTATTATGACCTTCTTTATTCTTGTGCCTGTGATGGCACCTAGTATAGGTCAAATAGTTTTAAATTACGCTAGCTGGAAAGCAATCATTCTCTTATTTTTGGGTATATGTTTTACTTCAACAACTTGGTTTGCACTAAGACAAGAAGAAACTTTAACGCCTGAAAAAAGAAAAGAAATAAATTTAAAACATATCCTAAGAGCGAGTATAGAAACTCTTACAACTCCTCTTTCATTAATATCAATTATAATATCTGGATTAATTTTTGGAGGATTTATTGCTTATCTAAGCTCTTCCCAAATTATTTTTCAAAAGATCTACTTGCAAAAAGACAACTTCCCTCTTCTCTTTGGGGGGCTTGCTTTTACTGTCGGTGTTTCTTCATTAATTAATTCATTCTTAGTTCAAAAGTTTGGTTTGATTAAACTAGTAAATTTTGCATTAAAGCTCATGGTCATCTCGCTACTTCCCATTAGTCTTTATTTTACTTTCTCTAATCAAGAACCCGCATTAATTTTCTTCTACATTACATTTGCATTTTTATTCTTCCTAGTTGGCCTATTATTTGGAAATTTAAATGCTCTTGCTATGGCACCCTTAGGACATATTGCTGGAGTTGCAAGTTCAGTGATTGGAGCTGTTCAAAATATGATCTCGGTATTAATTAGCGTAATAATTATAAGTCAAATTACTACAAGTACTTTTCCACTTGTTATAGGTTTCTTGCTGGTATCTTCTATCTCAGCATTAACCCTTAATTTGAGTTTAAAGTATAAGTATTTATTAGATGATATTTAAAGAATTGACTGTATCAGCTTATCCTTTGCTTTTCTGGATAATTGTTTAATTTCATACTCTCTCTTACTGGCAAGAGAGCGATTATCCCATTCTTCGAGGTAAACTAATTCACAAGGTGTGTCACTTCTAAAAAACTTTGCTCCACCGATTCCAGACAGATGCTCAAGGAATCTTCGCTCGTAATCTCTGGCAATACCAGTGTATAATTTATTTTTTTCTGTCCTTATCATATACACATACCAAGTCATATATTCATCCTACTCAACGCAGCAAATTTGTTAATTCACATTTCACCAATGTTTTATTACTCTATATGAAATTTTAAACGAAAAAATGTGAGAATGTCATGGGAAGAAAATCTGCGAAAATTGCTGCTAAAAAAGGTGCTGCTGATAAAGCAAAAAGCCAAATTTACACTAAAGCTCTGCACGATGTTGCAACAGCTGTGAAAAGTGGTGGTGGAGATCCTGAGACAAACTTTCTTTTAAAAATTGCATTAGATCGTTGTAAAAAATTTAATGTACCAAAAGATAATATTGAGAGAGCAATTGCCAGAGGAATGGGCTCAGGTGGTGAGGGTTATGAGGATGTTAACTATGAAGGTTACGGACCTAATGGTGTAGCAGTATTTGTAGAAACATCTACAAATAATGTAACTCGAACTGTTGCAAATGTTCGCTCTTATTTTAATAAGTCTGGTGGCTCACTTGGAAAAGATGGTTGTTTACAGTTTATCTTTGATCGTAAAGCAGTTTTTACAGTACCTAAAGAACTAGTAACAGATGAAGAAGAACTACAATTAGAATTAATTGATGCTGGTGCAGAAGATTTTGACTCAGATGAAGAGTTCTTTGAAATCTATGGACCAATGGATGCATTTGGTACAATTCAAAACAAATTACAAGAATTAAATATAACTCCAGAAGAAGCAAGTCTTCAAAGAATTCCAACAACCTTTAAAGCAATTGATGATGAAACTATGGCCTTAATGGAGAAATTGATTGGCTCGCTTGAAGACGACGAAGACGTTGTAAGCGTTTATCATAATATTGAAGGCGAAGAGTAATTACTCTTTTTCCAATTTTTCAATTTCTTTTAGAATATCATCTGCTTCTTTAGATAATTTGGCGTAAACATCAATCTTGCCATTTCTTTGAGCATCAACAGCTTTTTCAAGCTTAAGCTTATATTCTTTTTCTAATTTCTTCTTAGGATCACTTTTAAATAAACCAAACATTTGGACTCCTTTAGCTAAGATTATGCCATATTCAGATTTTTTTCTAGTATATGAATCTTATGTCCAAGATTTATTCCATCCTTATTGATATAATCTTTTTCTTCAAGAAAAGACCAACCCATATTTTCATAGAATTTATAGGCCCTTAGGTTACTGGGCGAAACTGCTAAGCGAATACACCTAATATTCTTTTTTAGATAATAGCTCTCTAGAAAGGCTTGCATCTCTTGGGCATATCCCTTACCTCTTTGATCTTTCATAAGATAGAAATAATTAACCCAGCCTATATCAGGGTTTGAATTCATTAGATTTAGTTCTAATTGGCCTATGATCTCACTAGCTTTTAAAACATGAAAGGCCTGAAATTTATTAGGATCTTGCTTTTGCAGCCAGTCAAAATAACGTTCTCCTCCATTACCATCTGCTTCCCAGAAATCACTCTCAGTGCCAAAAGAAGTGAAAAAGCCTACCGCTCTAAACTTAATAATTAAATCTTTATGAATATAATCTATTTTTTTAAATTCTAGGCACATAGACTTTTGCTTTATTTAAATGTTTTTAGTTATAATTTATAAAATCAAAATTCATTATGTCATTAAGGGAGAGAGAATGAAATTATTAATTCTAGCTTTATTAAGCTTAAACCTATTTGCTGCACCTAAAGTAGCTCTCGATACAAAGTGTTATCAAATTGCAGATAATGTCGATAGAGAGTATTGCCAGAAAAAGAAAATTAGTCTTTTACAAAAATCCTTTGCAACTGAGCAAAGTTCTTGGAAAAAAGGAATGAGTTCAGCAACTAAAGCTCAAAAAACAAAAGAAGTTAATGAGCAGGTTGCTGAAGCGAAAGAGATGATCTCTGTCTATCAAAAAAAATTAGAAATGCTAGAAGATCATAAAGCTAAACTAGCTAGTGCAAAAGTAATCACTCCTAAAAAGAAGAAGAAGAAAAAGAAGAAAAAGAAAAGAAGTGATTTAGAAAAAGCACTTAATATAAAGTTATAACCATTCAATACATGGAGTCGGTAACTTTATCGGCTCCTCATAATCATTTAACATATCCTTTATAGAGCTTAAGTCACTTGGTTTAGAATAAAATCTTCTAAGCTTATACCCTAAGCCATCTCGCATGATATTTTCCATTCTCACAGCACGGTATTCTGCTACTGGTTGAAACTCCAATTCATCACCCTTAACAAAACGTCTATCTAATAGTCCTCGCATTCCATCATAGGCATGATACATTTCATGTGCGAGTATAATGTCTGTATCTACTTTACGCTCCTGATAATCACTTTCAATAAAACTAGCGTTAGTGCTTGGCTCCCAATAAATTCTTCCTCCGTGACCAATTTTTTGAAATGGAAAACCATCTACAATAGGTTGTAATTCATCAAGCATTGAAATTAATCCTGCTTCATTTCCGTGAGTATAACTTCTCTGCCCCTCATCGCTTGGATCATAACGATTACCACCACGCATGATTACAAACTCATATGGCGAATGCTGTAATTCATTAATTAAAGCCGCTCCCTCTTTTACTGACTTTATTCTCTCCAAAGCATTTAAGGCCAATTTTAAAAATTTATCTCTTACTCTTCTTGGTGTTCTGCCTCGTGAATCAAGAATCGTATCTCCCATATATGTATAAAGATTTCCCTTTGAGTCTTTAATTTTTAAAGAACTCCCCTGTGAGTTTTGAAATATTCTTTTAGAAAAAAGCTCATATCGATCAGCCGCTGAACACTCGTAAGCCACTAGCTCACTCCTTGATTTTTGAGTCTCTATTAGGATTTCATCAATAGTTCTAAGTCTATTATTAGAAAAATTGATAAGTTCATAATCACTGATCTGAGCCAGGATAAGACCGGAGTAAAGTGTAAGTGTGAGGGTTATAATTGATCTATACATGTGAGCAATTTAGCCGATTTCCTATATTTTACTATGGGTAGTGTATTTTATTACGCGCGATGTAAGAAAATATCAGAAAGTGGCCCACTTTTGAAACCAGCTTCAAAAGTTTGGTTAAGTTTTTATCAAGATCCCTATAATTATTACTCAATTATTTTCAAAAGGATGGCAAAAAATATAGACTCCGCCTGTCTTTAGAGAGGAATTTTAGGAGAGAATTTAAAATGTTAAAGCTATTGTTATTTATTTCACTAAGTGTGCTGTCTACACTTACTTATGCTCAAGTTGTTACTCAACAGAACATTCTTCAAGGTATAAACCCCTTAAATAGTGACCAATTAGAATATGAAAAAGTAATCTTTGATCGAGTCATCTATAATGATAGCGTTTATTCTGACTCTAGAAAAACAGAACTTGGTGATCAATCTGAAATCAATTTAGCTTTTCGATACCATACAGACGAGAACACATTTGCACGCTTTAGAATGGCAACTGACCCCAGTGAGAACCGTTTTGATAATAAAACATCACGTTTCGAATTTATCTTTTCAAAACAATTTAAAAACTTACGTTTTCAAATCGATATGGAACTTCTCACAGATGATACTGAAGATGGAAGTGACTCAAGTGGTATTAGCCTTGGTCTTGATTTAGATAGTGATGATACATTAATTAGCTATGCTTATAATAAGTACTTATTTACTTTCTATCCTTTTAACTTCAGAAGTGATGTTGGAGATGAGTTTAATACCTTAGATGTTACTCGTATTCATTCAATTGACGGCTCCCCTACTAGCATTAACTCGACTCCCGTTGGTGATGAAAAAATTGTTTCTAAAACCATTCCTGGTCTTGAGGTAATGTATCAAACAGGAAAATCATCGGCCTATATTGGTGTTGGGATTGCCACTTACCTTTATCCCACAAATGGAGACTTTGATATTGAAGATAATCAAAGTGCAGATGCTTGGGAAAGAAAAGAAACAAGTGCCATTAAAGCAGGTTACCTATACTTAGATAATAATAAGACTAAAGTTAACCTACAGTATGTTTCTCATCAAAATACATCAGAAACAGGTGCACTATTAAAAAGTGCGGCATCCCTAAATACTTTTAAGCGCTTTGGTGATGAGATATTTGAATTTGAAATCACCATGTCTCAAGCTGGTGATGCTCCCTATGATGTAGATAGGGCCAGTAATTGGTTTAATAATCAAACACCTTTTAGACCCATCTTCTCTGATACAAATGGAGAAAAACAAGATTGGATAAGTGAAACAGGTTTTGCTTACTCACTAAAAATTGGGAAAAACATAGACAATGTTACTCCTTATATCGGTCTTAAATATCAAGACGAGTACTTTATCTTTGAAGGTGATGAGTCAGCACACCGCTTAAGAAATAGTACAGAAGAGTTATCTCACGGAGGACTTACAAGAATCGCTGTTGGAGCATACTTTTATTATGATAATGTTTACTTCAACCCGCAAATTGAGCATCAAAGAGCTGAAAACCCTGTTTTCACTAATGCAACTGATCTTCGTGATGATCGAGAGTTATCAAGTTTTGAAAAGACTAATACCCTATTAACCTTTAGTGTCGTTTATACATTTGATGGCAGTTCAAGTAATCAAACATGGTGGTTTTAATGAAGAAGATATTATTAATATTGCTTTTAACTATTCTTAGTTGTGAATCTCCTAAAGATACTAAAACACAATCCTTAAATAAGGATAATCCTTATCATAAAGAGATTAACTCATTAGTCAAAGAGACAGAAAAGCTTGAGGATCAACTCTCCCGTAATATAATTATGCGAAACGCTACTTCGAGACAAGTTAACTCGTTTACTGAGATTATCTTTGAGATTAAAAAGCTACTCCTTCTACTTGATGCTAGACCAAAGAATAATACTGCTTTAATTAGACTTTTTGAGATGAAAAATGAAATAAGTGCGATGCCTATTCAATCAAGAGATATCGAGTTTATTGAGCAGTATTTAAAAGATCTCGATCAAATCATGATTAGACTTATGCAATACCAAAAAAGAGTTATCGCTGATCTAAACTGGGAAGTTTGGAGTGAAAACTTTGATAATGGTCTTGGAAAGTTTACTACATTTTCAAGTTCAGATAATTGGATTGTTGGAAATAGAAATAGACAAGGTTATATCAGCGTACGTTCTAGGAATGCTAAGGCATGGCTTATAACACCATTATTAAATTTAAATAACTTAACTAACCCTGCATTCCGTTTAAATCATTTAGTAAATATAAAGAAAAATGAAAATAGTGCTATTGATAGTCAATTAATTAATGAATCTGCCATCAAAGTTTATGCTTCAACTAATTATGAATTTGGAGATCCTGAACTGGCTCAATGGGAAGAAATTTCTATAAAAGATGTTCCACTTATAACGGATTTTAACGCTCATAAAAGTGAGAAGATAAGTTTAAGTAAATATACTAATGAAGTTATTAGTTTAGCTTTTGTACTAGATCTTAAACGTGATATCGGTGGACACGGTCTTCTATGGCAAATAAATGAGGTATCACTATTTGGAGCTAGTGATAATTCTCAAAATACAGAGCGTCCTCTTATTATTGAGCGCAAAGACCCTACTCAGTATGCTTACCAATACGACTTCACTAATGGCATTGGAAATTTCCAACAAGTGGTTGAAGGAGAAAATCCTGCTGAGTTTGAAGAAATAACCCGTAATGAAGAGACTTACCTACAAATCAATGGCTTTAAGAATAAAAGTAATGGAGTGAATTTACTTGTAGGTGAACCAATTGAATTAAAAGACTTGAATTATTCAATTCGACTAAAGCAAGCAATCAATTTTTATAACCAAGCAGCTATTGATAAAGGCTATATAAAAATACTTATTGGTGAAAACCAAGACGATATTAATGCCATTGAATGGAAGGAATTGAAATTTCAAAATACACCCCCAGGAAATGCATGGACTCCAATTACTAGTGAGTGGCTTAAGTTAAATTATCAAAACCAAACTATACGTTTGGCCTTTAGATATGAATCAGGAAATGGACTAAGTGAATATCCAAACTGGTCTTTATACTTTATTGATATTAAAGAGGAAGTAGAATAATGAGAAGTATATTACTTTTCACATTTATGACTCTACTCACTATCTCATGTGGAGGTAAGGAGTATAAGTATGACCAAGAAAATACTATTCTCGATGTAAGTAAAAAAGAACAATCATCAAGTGCAGGAAACTTAATGGCAAGTGCTATAAAAGAAGCACATGACCTCGATATTGTTCTTTATCCAAAAAATTTAATAAAAGATGGCTTTGCACTTTTTAAAGACCAACCTAGTCAAAGTGAATTAGCTGAAATAATTGAACTCTACCCGGATGGAGAAAAAGACCAATTTGTTCTTGGAACCATGTCAGGAAGAGATATTAAAACTTTAGTAAGACAGAGATCACTTGAAAAGTTTCAAATGGAACTTGAGGTTAGCGGCTTACGCTATGAAATTATCTTTAAAGGTGGAATGATCTTATCAGAGTCCTTTGAAAGACAAAATGGCATCTCTCTAAATGATGATGAATTTTATTCAGTTGCCATATCTCAGCACTTTATTTTCTCAAATGAAACTTTTCCTAGTTATAAATATAGAAATAGTATCGATAGAATTTTTATCGATAGCCAAACAAAAGTATCGGCTCGCTCTGCTCTGCGTGAATACTTGTCTAAAAGTACTTATAGACCATTTCTTAAAAAGATCAGAGCACAGGTCATCCATACTAAGAAAAGAGATCTTGGCACGAAAACAATTGCTGCCATTCAGGGAGTAAGCCACCTTTCTCCATACTATGGTGACATTGTTCAAACCGAAGGTATTATCACTGCTATTGCAGAACTTGATACCTATCCAGGTGGTCAGGTTTTTTATATTCAAAGTATTGAGCCTGATAATAACCCATTAACCAGTGAAGCTATTAAAGTTTATTCCGAAAAAATACTTAACCTTAAAATGGGAGATCTCATTACAGTTAAGGGTACTGTTTATGAAGAGACTAATCATATTCAAAATGGATTAACCGCTACAAGTATTAGAGATCTTGAGTCGGTAAAAGTTCTCAGAACAGAAATGAGACTGCCAGCACCAATCGAAATAGGTACTGCTCAAAGGCCGATTCCTAAGAAGCACTTTTCCACATACTTTGGAAATCTTTATTTTAAACCTGCTCTGGATTTAAAAGATGGATTAGACTTTTGGGAGTCACTTGAAGGCATGAGAGTGATTATAAAGAATCCCAAAATTGTTGGTTTTCGCGGTGGAAAAGAGCAATCTGATGATGTTAAGTCACACCTTACACTCTTTATAGAGCCAAATGGAAATATTCGTGGACCTCGCTCCACACAATCTGGAGGTATTCAAGCTGAACCAGAAGATGAAATTTTTAATCCACATATTATACCTCTAGCTTCTGGACCAATGACAAATGGCCTAAATATAAATGGTAATTACCGCATGGGCGATATTATAAATGGTGAGCTAACTGGGATTATTACCTTTAGTAAGAATCTCTTTGGTGATGGTGAGTATCTCTTTTTATTACCTGAAGAACAAGAAAGCTTAAGAGAGTTTAACTCATCTATTTCTAACCGAGTGCTTAGTGACCTTGCAGATAGACCTAGTGCAAACTTTAAAAAAGAACAATTAAGTATCGCCTCATATAATGTAAAAAACTTATCACCAGTTAATAAAAAGCGTATTAAAGATACTGCTGAAATGATTAAATCTAATCTTAACTGTCCTGATGTTCTAGGTCTTGTGGAGATTCAAGATAATAATGGTGAAGATTTTGGTGGGAATTCTGAAGCAAATAATACTTTAAATCAATTAATTCAGAATATTGATTGTCCATTTAAATACCTTGAGGCAAATATTGATCCTCTTCTTCACAGAGAGGGCGGTGTACCCGGTGGGAATATTAGAGTTTCTCTAATTTTTAATAATGAGAAATTATCATTTATCGAAAATCAATTACCAGGTCCTGAAGTGGAAACACTTATTAAGCCAAATGGTTCGTTAAATTATAATCCAGGAAGAATCTTTCCAAATGATGATGCTTTTAAAAATACTCGAAAAAGTTTAATTGTTGAATTTGGCTATAAAGGTAAGAAACTCTTTGTTGTCGTTAATCACTTTAATTCCAAATTAAGTGATACAAGCCATTTCTCAAGTATGTGGCCTATGGTTTATCCAAGTGAAGTTAAACGCTCGAAAATGGCAAAAGCAGTCAATACATTTGTTTCACGACTAGAGAGAAGAGATCCTGATGCACTAATAGCTGTACTTGGGGATTTTAATGAATTTATTGATATGCCAGCAATGCGTGTATTAGAAAGTGACATTCTTTACAACTTGATGCGTAAACTTCCAAAACGAAAAAGATATACCACAAATCATAATGGAAATTCACAGCCTTTAGATTATATTTTTGTAAATAAGAACCTTCAAAAAAGAAATGCTTTCTTTGATGTACTTCATTTAAATTCGGACTATATGATGAGGTTGTCTGATCACGACCCTATTATTTCTGTATTTGATATTTGAGTCTAATTAAAGTTCATTTTACATTAAAATTAGACTCATATATTGAATAGGTATGAGTATTTCAAGTAAATTAAAAAAGCGTTTTAAAGAGTTATCGGATCAGCAAGTTAAGAAGCTCATAAAAATGTCTTGGGAGTACAAAACAACTTATCAAGAGATAGAAAAGCTCTTTCACTTCTCACCCAATGAAGTGGAAAAATTCATGCTCTATGCCTTAAGTGAGAAAGACTATAAGCGCTGGAAAATAAAAATGTCTAAGCGATTTAATTTAAAAGGAAAGGGAGCAAAATAATTGCTCCCCTATAGATTAGATTATATATCTAAAACTTTAACGTAATTTACATTTGCACGGTATCTCTTCTCACCGATTTTCATACACTGAGAATAAAGAACTCCACTACCACTATTTTCAAGTGCAGAAACAATATTCTCTAATTGTACTTCACAAGTATTAGCATCATTTAAAACAACACCTTTAAATTCAGTGATATACTTAGGAAGCTTTGGCTTTAAGTAAAGAATATTTTCTTGTTGTGTACTATCTGCAGAATTATCTGAGCAGTAAGTGTGAATAATTTTAACGTCATTATTGGCAAAGTTTGCTGCAATTCTCTGAGCATTATTTAAACAAGATCCTTGTGCCATGCTTGATTTACCTTTAATGAGCTCAATATCAATTTCATAAAAAGATACGTAATTGAATACTGGAATATAATAAGTAACTGCCGCTATTCCATAGCTAACTTCTTTACAGTAAGATAATAAGCTAAATGCATTAACTGCTTTAGCATTCTTATTTAAGTCAGCAATCAAATTTTCACAAGTGCTCTTCGCATTTAAGCTCCCTAGATTTCTAAGTGTATTAACTGTTGAGTAAGTTATATCCACAAAGTTAAGCTTTAATTCATGACGTGAACAAAAAGCATTAATATAGATATTACCTGAAGCGATAATTTCATTTTGAGCTTGTTGTAATTTACTTTCACAAGTAGCTTCATCTCTTAATTCACTTTTAAAAGTATCAATTCTCTTTGCTAGTGGGTGCATATAATTGAACTCTAAACGAGTATGCTTTTGACCATAGTCTAAACAACCACCATCTAGGATAGTGAACCCATCAACTTTATTCATATTTTTTTGAATAGAGTCATAGTCACTTAAACATGAATTTAAATCTTCTTTTAAATAAATTTTACCTGTAAAATTTGAAATATTTGTGTCTGCTAAAACATTGAATGCAAGAACCAACACTAGTGCTAATACCTTCATTTTCTCTCCTCTTGTTAAAGTCTTTGAGAAAGCCTAGAATGAATAGACAAATACTGTCAAGAAATTGAGTTAATATTTAGATATATTAAGGGATGCGATGCGAAAGACATTATCAACTCTATGTCTAATACTTATGACTTCATGTGCAGCAACAAAATTATTCAATAGAGACGACTCAAAAAAAATAGTAGTCGCCCATCGAGGTGCTAGCGGTTATTTACCTGAACACACATTAGTTGCATATGCTATGGCCCATAGCTTTAATGTAGATTACATAGAGCCTGATCTTGTTATGACTAAAGATAATCAGCTCATTATCATGCATGATATCCACCTTGATAAGACCACTAATGTAAAAGAAGTTTTTCCCAATAGAAAAAGATCGGACGGTATGTTCTATGCAATCGATTTTACACTTAAGGAGTTAAAAAAGCTTAAAGTAAGTGAGAGACTGAAGGACTCAAAGCGTTTTCCAAGTGATTTATCTCACTTCCAAATTCCAAGCTTTGAAGAGTTTATCGAACTCATTCAAGGTTTAAACAAGTCTCGTCAAAAATCCATTGGAATTATTCCAGAAATTAAAGACCCTGAATTTCATATTAAAGAAGGAAAAGATATTGTCGTAAAGACACTGGCTGTACTAGCAAAGTATGGCTATGATAAAAATGATCAGGCCATTATTCAATGCTTTCACCAAAACACTTTAAAACGAATAAAATTTCAATTAAAATCTAAAATAAAACTCTTTCAATTAATTGCTGATAATTCATGGAAAGAAACAAGCACTGATTATAATAGGCTACTCACTCCAGAAGGTATGCAAGAAATTGCAACTTATGCTTATGGAATTGGTCCTTGGTATCCACAATTAAAAGACCAAGCTATTATGACTTGGGCCCATAATAATAAATTAAAAGTTATTCCCTACACACATCGCCTAGATGATCTTCCATCTGGTGTAAATAATGAAGAATTTTTAAATGAACTATTCTATGGCTATGAGGTTGATGGAGTTTTTTCAGATTTCTCTGATAATGTAATGAGGTTTTTAAAGAGAAACTAATTCTAAGAGCTTCTCTCTTTGCTCTTTACTTTCTTTAGTCCAAAAAAAAGGATAAGGATCTTTGAGTTTTCTATCAAAGTAAAAACCACCATTTTTTATATTCTCTCTTTGTGAGAGACACCAATAAATTGTATCCGCACCTTGTTCACTC
>CAJXHA010000028.1 GCA_913053615.1 uncultured Bacteriovoracaceae bacterium
CTTCACGAACAATCCCAAGGTGAATTTTAGAACCAATTTTACCTTTCATTTTATCCACGGCCTCATCTAGAGTAAAACCTAGAATAGACTCATGATTAATTTCTACAATTTTATCTTTAGGCTTAATCCCAGCTTTAAAGGCTGGAGTATCATCGATAGGAGTAACAACATAGATAACTCCATCTTTTTGAGTGACTTCAATACCAAGACCACCAAACTCTCCATCTGTATCATCTTGCATTTTTTTAAAGTACTCTTTATTTAAATAAGCTGAATGAGGATCAAGGGTATCCATCATACCTTTAATTGCACCTTCAATTAATTTATTGGTATCCACTTCCCTATAATAAGATTTATCAATCAAATGCAGAACATTATTAAATAATTCTAATTCCTCAAATCGAGACTTTTTTGGAGCTGCAAAACTAACACTAGATAATGTAATTAAAGTTAACAAGAACAATGGCTTCATGATTTAGGTCCTTAAAGTAAGTTACTATTTTTACTTTTTAACCAGGCAAGTGTATTTTGCACTTTATTCTTTTTACGAATCTCATAATAAAGTGACTTCTTTGTGCCTGGACTTGCTATAGTATACCCTATAATTTGTCCTTGGCGAACCTGTTGACCTTTTTGCACCTTGCTTTTTATTTCACCCAAAATAACTGAGCGAATATCTTTACCATGTTTTAAAATAATAACTTTACCATAACTGGCAAGCTCTCCGGCGTATTCAACTTGACCATTTGCGCAAGCAATCAATGGCTCTGTTGAATCATACTTAAAGGTCACACCTTCTTTACTACCTTTATAATCACTGAACTTCTTGATAGGGAGAATGATATTAAAATCGAGATCTATATTGGCACCTTCAACTTTTTTATTCTTAGCAATAGCTTTTTTCTGGGCCAATTGTGCTTCAAGTTTTTCTTCTAATTGATTCTTGAGTTCTAGATTTGTTATATATTCTTTAGATGTTTCTTTCTTCTGCTCTTCTAGGCTTAAGATCAAGTTATACAACATATCCTCTTCTTCTTTTACCTGATTTAGCTTGGCAGAATACTGTGAAATAACTTCAACTAATGAATCATTTTCTTTTTGCATATCATTAAGAATAGCTAATTTATGCTCAATCTGATCTTCTAATAAGACTCTTGAAATAAGCGAGTCATCATCTTCCTCATCATTTTTCTCAAGGATATAAGTTTGGGCAGCCATTTTAAGCTTTTGTCTCTCTTCAGAGATCTCTTCTTGTCTTGCTTTTAAATCCACCATTAACTCATCTACTTTGGCCTGAAATTTCTTTAGACGATTTAATCGCTCTAGGTATTCCGAGTTTTTCTTAGTAAGACTTTTTTCAAGGGACTTTATCTGAGCTCCAAGCTTAACAATTTTGCTTGAATGAGAATTTAATTTATCTTTAAGTCCATTGAGCTTTGTGGCCGCACTTGCAACGGTAAAAAAGCTTGAAAGAATAAGAATACTTAAACAAGTTTGTTTCATTAAATTAATCGTCTCGAGCTAAACTTAGCGAAATTAAATATAAAGATACTGGCAATAAAAGCACCAGCGATTATTGCTAAATTGATAATTGAGAAACTACTGGCCTTAACAAGAATAGAAACCAGAACAATTGAGCTGATAAAGAAAACAAAACCAGCAAACATTTTCACACTAACAGCATTCTTTCTTTGAAACTTTTCAATAATATAACCCTGTTGATGAAAGTAAGGTGCAATGAGAATGACAGAGATTATCCAGAGACCAAAGAATATAAAAGCAAAATAAGCTCCAGACCAATTTGAGAAAACTTTAAAGTAAGGATACTTTTTTAAGTTAATTTTAGCAGGATACTTCACTCGACTAAAAGTAACAGATTCTTTTCCCATTAAACGCGTTAAATATTCGCGAATAAGTTTGCGTGAACTTGCAGTAATATTACTATTAAGAAAAATTTTAACCGGAGTAAATGTTTGTGCTCCTAGAGCTTCATTAATACTCGTATTAGGAATAAGGTTATTAAGCTCTTTAGCAGCATCAATATTAGCTTTAATTTTTACTGACTCAACACCTGGTAGTTGCTGCATTTTTCTTTGGATAAATGAAATATCTTTTGCACCTGATACGAGGGCATTGAAATAAGGCGAACGATTAGTTTTATTATCTAATGAAAAGAAGTCAGTGATTTCTGTACGATAATTAATGCTTGTTAGAAAAACCATTAAGGCCAAAATATTAAAGGCCATCAGAACAAAGTGAGACTTAAAGATATTAAGAATTGCTTTTAAATAAAACATGCATGCCCCGAGTAGATTAAACGACCACTTTCTAAATGAACTATCTTGCCTGGAAATTGCTTTACCAGATCTCTATTATGAGAAGCCCAAATGACAGTTAAGTTCTTTTTTACGTTATAAAAATTTAAAAGTTCAAAAAGTTTTAATGCACTTTCTTTATCTAAAGAAGCTGTTGGCTCATCGGCCAAGAGAACTTGTGGTTTAGATAAAAGAGCTCTTAAAATAGCACAGTATTGCTTAAGTCCACCGTTTGCATCTTTGATTTTTAAGTCTAATTTATCCACAATTCCAAGCACGCTACATAATTCCATCATATCCTTATGAAACTCATTCTTAGACTTGTAGATAGATTTATCAAAGGCATACCAAAGGTTTTCTTCAACACTTAGGTGTTTAAATAATTTTAGATCTTGAAATACTTGTGAAACAAAGATTTTCTTAGAAGGAAGTTTAACCTTGCCTTTATCAGCTCTAAGGTCACCTGCCAGGAGGTTTAAAAGAGTTGTTTTTCCAGCTCCAGATTTTCCCGTTACAAATGTAATTTCTCCAACAGAGATGGAAAAAGAAATATTACTAAGCGCTTTAAAGCGTCCATAATTGACGTCTACAGCATTTAGTTCAAATAATTGATTATTGCGTAAAATACTAGAACTATTAGGGTTCTCTAGAAATCCTTTTCTCATTGACTCTATCCTATCGTCTCGATCCGAATCCATTCGGAGCAGAACCATCTGCTTTTATATTTTAACGCTTATAGATAGATAAAGTAAAGAGATAGAATGATTTAAACCACTTGAAACTTGTTTTGGAATATGTATACCGGACAAAATGACACCAGAATTCAGATAATGCCTGAGTCTTTTAATAATGTATGAGCACTCTCAGAGCAGTAAACATTAGGAACAAAGTTAAAAGTATTTTGTAAGGTTGAGATTACTGAATTATCTATGTCAACTAATAGCTGAACATCTCCATTTTCAGTTAGAATTTTAGCTGGATCTCTTTCAAGCAATAAATTTGAAAAAGTTTTATTTTTAATTATCTTTTTCTTTGAATTAACAAAGACAATACTTTTCTTTGGTATGTCGACAACTAACCAATCTGCTTCACTTCCATTCTTTTTAAGAAAGTTTCTGATCTCTTCTACTTTATCATGGGCCTTTTTAATTATTTTCTCATTAGTAGTTGTGTCATCTTGATTCAAGATACGTTGACGAAACTCATCGAGACGAATTGTCTTTGGTGACTTCTCAAAGAGTAATGAGTGAGCAATATCTTTCATTCTAATATTTTTATCAAAGTACCCTTCACTATAAAGTCTATGCACTAAACTCATAAAGTAACTATCGTTAAAAGAATAGAATTTAATTGGATCGTTCTTAACCATATCTAATAGTTCTGAGTAAGTATGAATTTTACCTTTTTCCAATAAATAAAAGGTTAACTCTTCCGCCAGAGCATCATACTTCGCTCCCCTCGCACTTCTTACAACTTGGGAATACCAAGCGAATCGAGCACTAAGGAAGTCTTCAACACAGTGAAGAGCATTATGTTTAATGGCCAGAATTTCTTCACCTGCTATTTCCTGAACTGTAAAATGATGAAGTAAATAATCTCTATCATAAGCACCATAACCAAGGCCTGTATAATGAGCATCTCTTAGTAGATAATCCATTCGATCACAATCTATTTCAGAGTGTAGGATTTGATTTGCAAGTTTTGAAGGATCAACTCCTTTAACTAAGTCTGAAATTCTCTGGGGCTCAATATTATACTTTTTAAGTATATGGGTAATACCACCTTCATAGTCTGTATTTTTAATGATCCAACTACCAAGGTGTTCATGGTCATCTGGGTGACCTTTTGAATTCTTTTGATTTGTGGTTTCGCCAAAGCGAATATAGGCCATCTCTGTAGTATGAGAAAAACAAAATGTTCCAAGGTCATGTAAGAGAGCTGCCAAACGAACCGATTGGTGAAATATTTTTTCTTTGGATTTTATTTCAGCTTGAAAAAGCTCTTCATCAGGTACGGCCTTACCTATAGACTCTAAAATTTTATGTGAATTAAACATCACTCCAATACTATGACCAAAGCGCGAGTGTTCTGCACCTGGAAAAGTAAAACAAGAAAATCCAATTTGTTTTATCCAGCGAAGTCTTTGATAAAAAGGTGTATGAATGATCTCCCACTCAATCGGAGTAAGATGGACAAATCCATAAAGGGGGTCAAAAAATATATTGGTGTTTTTAGGTCTTTTTGCTTCCATGCTCAAAAAAAGAAGGGTGACCTTGTCGGCCACCCATTTTTAGTCAGTTTTATTGTAAAGTTTTCTTTGATCTTTTCTTAGCAGGAGTAATTCTTTTCAGAACAACTTTCATTAATTCGAAAGCTTCTGATCTAAGATTATTTTCTGCAATATATCTGTAAAAGTCTTGAACCTCAGGGCTAGCTTTAAAAGTTTTAATCGCTGCCGTTTGTTCTTTTGTTTGTTTTGTTTTAGCTGTTCTTGCCATATTTATCTCCAAGTTTTCTTATATTACTTTTTTCCTATTACTTGTTCAACCTTATTCAGCTTTAGGTTGAACTAGACCGTAACTGTGAAGCTTATTATAAAGAGTCTTAACAGTGATCCCTAATGCCTTAGCAGCTCTTGTTTTATTCCCTGCAAGGTGGTCTAAAGTACGAATAATATGTGCTTTCTCTAAATCGTGTAGTGTCATTTCAGAGAAGTCTTCAATGATAACTTCTTCTTCTTTAACTTCTTGCACAAGATTTGGTAAATGATGCTCATCAACATATCTATCGTCAGCTAGGATGTATGTTCTTTCCATTACGTTTCTTAGCTCTTGGATATTTCCTGGCCAATTGTACTGGATAAGTTTTTCAAGAGCTTTAGAAGTTAACATTTTATACTGATCTTTATCTTTACCATTATTCATAAAGTGCTCAGCTAAAACTTTGATATCATCAGTTCTTTCACTTAAAGCTGGGATATCAATTGATACAATATTTAATCTATAGATTAGATCTTCTCTAAATCTACCTTCTTCAACTGCAGTTTCTAAAGATCCTCTAGTTGTAGAGATAATTCTTACGTTTACACTTGTAGGAATATTTGAATCAACTCTGTAGATTTCTCCACTTAGAATTGTTCTTAAAATTTTAGCTTGTAGGTTTAAAGATAAGTCTTCTACACAGTCAAAAATAATTGTTCCACCATTTGCTTTTTCAAAGATACCTTGACGATCTTGCTTTCCAAAAAGTTCAACTTCTAATTGAGCTTCTTCGATTGCAGAACAATGAACAGTGATGCACTCATTTTCAGCTCTATTTGAAAGATTGTGAATTCTCTTAGCTAAAAGTTTTTTACCAGCACCTGAAGCACCAATTAACATTACAGGGAAGTCTTCTTTAGCAATTCTTTCAGCAGTATTTAAAACATTCATGATCGTATTTGAGTGACCAATGATTTCTACTTTCTTAGCTGACTTTTTACCATTATTAAGAGCTGGGCCTCTATTAAGAAGTTCTTGCTCTTTCATTTCTAGTTGATTTTGTAATTGCTTATTTAAGTGCTTAGCAATTAAGTACATCTTTAAGTTAGTTAAAGGAGTTTCAATTTCTTTTAAGAAGTTATTAATTGTTGCAATATCTTCTTCATTAAATTTTCTATCTTCATTAGATGATTGAACATGAATAGTACCAATAATTGTTCCATCGATATTCATTGGAACAGATAGTTCAGATTCAACACAATCGTCTCTTTTAGTTGTTGCTAGTAGAGGATCTCTTTTTGAGTTAGAGTAATAAGCTCTTTTCATTCTTGATACGTATCCTGAAAGACCTTCACCTTTATTATACTCAATACCATCTTTAACAAGCTTTCCATTTTCAGCTTTTAAAACAGTTGATCCGTCTTGGTATGTTTCAAAGACTAACACTTTGTACTCATTAAATTCATTTTGAACAAATTCTGAAATTTTTGAGAAAAATACATTCTCATCTAGGTTTGTTAATAGAACTGTTGATAGTGTCGAAACTTCATTCATGTTCAAAGCACTTTTCATGTTAATCTCCTTTACAATTATATATTTTACTGACTAAAAATAACACACTGCGTAACTTTTACTAGTATAGCAGTGTATGGAAATTTTACAAGATTAAATTACTCAGGCATTATAAAAAAGAAATAAAAGTGAATTAATTCGGCTACTTAGACCACCTAGGTGTATAAACTTTGCCAAAATTATCGGTCAGTTGCTTAATGATCTCCCCTTCCCTGTTCATAATGTATATATTTTGAACAGCTTTCTTGGCACTAATAACCTTCTGTGACGTAAAAACAATGAATTGGCCATCTGGAGAGAACCAGGCCTCTTCATTAGAGCCAAAGTCCTTAGTTAGTCTAACTAAGTTATTTCCATCACTTCCGATTTTGTATAAATCAAATCTATTGTCTACCCATGATGAAAATACAATCTCTTTTCCATCTGGAGAGAACCTTGGAGCAGCGTTAAAGCGCCCTACATAGCTAATTCTTTTTACATTCTTCTCTACTCCTCTAGGATCAAGGGTATAGATCATGGCCTTACCACTACGCCCAGATAAGAAGGTCATAAGGGTTCCATCAGCATTTATATGTGGATCAACATCGTCTAGGTAGTGTTTAGTCACACGGGTCTTCTTTCTACTTGCGAGATCCATCTTAAAGATATCTGCATTTTTTTGATAACTAAGGGTGAGGTAAATACTTTTGCCATCTTCTGTGAAGACAGCCCCACTATTAATACCATCTAATGCGGAAATCACACTTTGTTTGCGAGTACGCATATCATAAAGATAGAGATTTAAATTTTGAATTTTACGTGGCTTACCATCTTTTGATTTCTGCCAACGACTTTCTATTGATGTAAATAATAGCTTAGTATTATCTGGGCTAATTGCTGGTGAAAGAATAAGCGAGTTATTATAAGTAATACGTTGTTTTCTCTCTCCATCAAAGTCCATTATATAGAGCTCTTTATAATTATTCTTGGCCCTACTCGTACGATCAGAAACGAAAACAATCTTCGAATTAAAGACAGCGTCTTTTCCTGTAATCGCTTTATAAATTTCACTTGTTATTTCATGCCCAAACTTTCTAACATTATTTACCCACACTTGAGCTGACTTTCCCCATTGTCTTATTCCTGACTGAGCGTCAATGAGCTCACTACTAAGAGTGAGGGTTTTATTATCAAGGGAAATTTCAGTATTAATTAAATAACGGATTCCATTTTCTTTTAAAGCATCACCTTTAACTAAGTTTGAATTACTTACTTCAAATAAGTGACGATAAAAATTAAAGTCACTATAAAAGAGATTCTCTAGCTCTTTTACAGCTCTTTTTTCATCTGCATTAAGAGCACCACTAGTTTTAAATGGATTAATATGTAATTTATCTTTTTCTTGTTCTGCATCTCCAACAGCAACGATAGTAATCTTACCATCCTGAGCAAATGAGATAAGACTAGTAAGGACTAATAATATAAGTAGTTTCATGATTAACTCCTAAAGTGGAAATCCTAGAACTATTGCACCAGAGGTTGTGAGCTTTGCGATTTCACTCTCTGGAGCAGGAAATGGATTTGCCTGCTTGATGGCCCTTAGGGCCCTTTGATCAAAGTCATCAACTCCTGATGACTTTATTATTTCTGTTCTTAAAACTTTACCCGTTTCAGAGAGATAAACTCTAATACGGGCCGATAAATCTTTATTTAATAAATAACTTGGTAATTTCCAAAATGGTCTTACATGGCTAGGTAAAGTCGAGGCATATTGTCCAAGAACAGTTCTTGCATTCTCTAAACTATCACCGACTACAGATTCACCTTGGCTAATCTTATTGCCTTCGAGCACTAGCGACTTTAATTCTTTTTGAGAGAGGACATTACCAAACTTCTTCTTCTTTTTTCTTTTCTTAGGTGCAACTTTTTTCTTACTAAGATTTGAAAGTAGGTTTCCAAGATCCACCTTCTCTTCAACTGGTTCTTCTACTTTTTCTTCAGCAATATTCTTAGGGTCTTCAGTCTCCCCTTTTTCAATTTCTGTTGCTTTAAACTCTTTAAGTTCCTGCACTGTAAGCTTAGGCATACCTACCACATCAACCTTCACAGAAGACTGTATTGTTTCTTCAATTTCAATTGCATCTGGAGTAATTTGAAAATCTAATTTACCGAGGATGAGAAAGATAAGCACAAGAGCAATATGTAAGGCCAGGGCCTTTATGACTGCTTGATTTAAATTTGTTTCTCTTTCGTAAGTAACTTGCATTAATTCTTTATTTCAGTGACTAATGAAAGTTGTGAGATACCTGAGCGCTTTAAGTCCGCCATCAAGTCTGCAACACTTCCATATTCTAATGAATAGTCTGCTCTTATATAAAGAGTTTTACTTTCACTTTTGGCCAAGAGTTCCTTTATTTTAGTAAAAATATTTTCACGATTAAATTTCTCCTCCCCAATAAATAACTCACCTGATTTAGTGATAGAGAGAATGATTTGTTTCTTAGTGAGCTTTAAACTATTTACTTTCTTAGTCTTAGGTAGATCTAAATTCACACCACTAAATAGTAGCGGGGCACTTATCATAAAAATAACTAAGAGCACTAACATGACATCCACTAAGGGTGTCACATTAATTTCAGAAATAGGTCCTGTTCGTCGTGGATCTGGCATGCCCATAATTACTTCCTAGTAGAAACGAGATTTCTTTCAATTAAGTTCATAAACTCTTGAGCGAAGGAATCCATTTGAGAATTAAGTCTTCCCACTCGAGAAATAAAAACATTATAAGCAGATGTTGCAGGGATAGCTGCTGCTAATCCTACCGCTGTTGCGACTAAGGCCTCAGCAATACCAGGAGCAACTGCTTCAATACTCCCTCCACCTGTTGCGAGTCCAGTAAACGAGTTAATAATTCCCCAAACAGTTCCAAAGAGACCGATAAAAGGAGAAACAGAACCTACACTTGCAAGTAGAGATAATTTATCATCTAAAATAAGGTTTGCTTCATTCACACCTTGCCTTAATGATCTTTCTAAAGAGTGAATTCCAACTTCTTTTATATAGCGTGAATAATCTGAGTCGCCGCCTTGATTCTTTAGCTCTTCTCTAATTTTATCTAACTCTATATAGCCTTTGCGATACATGATTCCAAACGAGCTATCATCGTTCTCATTTGCTGCCTCAAAAATTTGGGCCAATGTATTATTACCTTGAAACTTCTCTAAGAAATCTTTATTTTCCTCTTCAATCTGAGCGAACTCTTTTTTCTTTTGAAAAATAATTGTCCAAGAAAAAACAGAGGCCAAAATTAAAAGAACTAAGACCGCCTGAACGACAACGCCTGAGTTAAGTAAGATATCAATAATATTCATTTGTTCCTGCATTATTCACTCCTCATAATATTAAGCCCATTATCTTAAGTGCAAGATTTAGTGTCAACAACTCAACGAGTTCGATAGTAATAGACCAAAGCCGTCAACCAAATCAAAAGAATGCCTAAGATAGGAACTGTACTTGGATAAGAATAAAAGGCATATGAGTTATCCCAAACCAAATCAATACCAAGAAAAATACTAAGTGGACCTATAACTGAAAGGCAATAGAGTACGATATTTGAAAAGTTAGATTTATCTCTAAACATGAGAATACACATAGTAATAATATGTAGAAAAATAAATAAGGTATATTTCTCAACATAAGGAAGAGCGACCTTAGTCGTAATATAAAAAAGAATAGGAATTAAAACCGCCATCTTTATAATTTGTTTGCGACTTAGCTGTGCATGGGCTAAAGCATAGAAGAGAACAAAAATATCTATCAGATAAAAAAGCACAGATCCAATATAAGAAGTAATAGAGAAACTAAATTCTGCTTCTTTTGAAATTAGTTCAGATCCAAATTGATTTAATAGTGCATAAAGAAAGATAACAATAAAAAGAACGATGACATAAACTTTTAAATCAGGTGATTTCATATGCTTTTTTAAAAAATCATTAAAAGATAAATAATGATAATTATTCAGCATTAAGGACTTCACAGTGCACAGACCACTTAATAACTTAGAGACAATCAAAGTCTCCCAAGTATTTCTATTAAGCCAATTCTCAATAATACCCATTTCATGATCTAGGAGAAAATGAAAAAATGAGATTGTGGAAACAAGAGCTAAGTAAAAAAGCAAAAAGAGTACGCAATAAAGTGAATAATAAATAATGACTTTTCTTGCTTGTGAAGAGAAAAGAAACTTAGACAATAAACTTGTCACAGAACTTCTTCCTTAGGCTTTAACCATTGGATTTGCATTTCAGGTGAAGGATAGATTTTTGTATAATTCTTATAAAGAAGATTACTCTTAATTAGTGAATCAATCTTTCCTAATAATCTAAAATAAACTGACCATAGCTCAGGGTAAGACTTAAGCAGCCTATCCATTGCCTTTGTCACCTCATATTGCTGTTGAAAATTAAATCCTTTTTTATAAGCAACATTAGAGTACTCATTTAAAAGTTCATTAATCTTCTTTTTATTCATCCCTTCTTTATAGAAATTAGATCCAATAAAATCTGGCTTTATTAAAAGATTTTCTTGGAAAAAGCCCTTCTCTACTCTTAAAAAGTTTTCTAAAAGTAATAATGAAATATCCACCTTGGTTAAATCAAGTGTTCTCATAAAAGGTAGAGAGAGAATTAAAATGAACTCATTAGGATTTGATGGTAAACCGAGATGGGTAATATTTGGTGAGTCCACAATTAGAATCTTATATGACTTATTATAGTATCCAAGCTTCTCTAATAAGTTTTTAAAAGCAATATTAACTCCATAATCTGGTCTTGGTGCGTCCCACTTTAATTCTTGTGCATTTTTCACAAGCCAAAACTCACTCATAAAAGACCAGAAGCTATCTTTATTTGGATAATTATATTTTGATAATTGAATTTCTTTTTTCTCTTCTTTAATTTTCTTTATGATCTTCTTTTTAAGCTTCGCTTCATTCTCAAGTCCATCTTCTTTGAGCACACTTTTAATATTTGAGTAATCAATTACCTCTGCTTCTTTTTCAAGTTCAGACTTGCCATTATCTTGAGCCCATAGAAAACTTGAACTCATCAATGCTATGAGAAGCCACTTCATTACTGTGCCCTCGTGATGGCCTTAAGATAATGATCTTGTAAGCGTCCAAAGTAATACATATCTGTTAAGTCTAGTTCTAACTTTTGATAAAAACGCGGATACTCATCTTGAAAACAATCGGGTCTCGAGGTTTGTAAGAACTGGCTATGAATATACCCTTTATCCTCTCCCACTGAAACGTAGAACCACTCTCCAGCATTAAACTTACCTTGTTCATCTAAAATCTTAAGAGCTTGTGAACACTGTATCGTTGTCAGACTATTAGAAGTTTTTGAAGCAGATTTATGTAAGTGCCCCATAAACTCATTAAAATACATAGTTCCAACGACCTTTGCCTGTAGCATAGTTGAAAAGAGGATTAAATAGAGTGTTAGCTTTATACTTTCCATCTAAACTGAATAGTCTCCCAATTATGACATTGCTGACAACGCCAAAATATTTGATCTGAGTTAAATCCACAATGAGAACAATAATGTCTAGCTAAAGTATTATGTAGTGAACTTAATAATTTCTTGGTTTGGGCCAAAGCCTCTTGCTCTTTTCCAACTTCAATTAATATTTTTACATACTCAACTTGTAAAATATCAGACTGAGCAGGATGTTGATCCATCCAATTCTTAAGTGTATCAAAAGCTTCATCCGTTTTATTCTCATCCTTTAAAAGTCTAACTTGTGCAAGTATCACAGAAGGTGACGCTTCTAAGTCATCAAGATTAAGAAAGAAAGATTTAATTTTAGTTAGATTCTCTCTGTATTCTTTCTCTCCTTCTTTCGCTGCATACTCATCAAGTGAAACAAAAATAAAAGAAGCGTACATTGGATGTTCTTTTATAAGTTCAATTAAAAGAGCTTGTCCCTCTTCTAGGTTCCCTCTTTTTACATACATTTTTAAACGCAGAATCTTAGCAGAAACAGATGGTGCAAATCGAAAGGCATCATCTAAGTCCTCAGCACAAGTTCTAAAGTCACCTTGATCAAAATGCTTCTTAGCTTTTTGAACTAAAATATGCGAGATCGTTTCTGATTGATTCTCATGTCCAACCTTAGAAAGCATGATTCGATAATTATATGCTTGATCCCAATCTTCGATATCTTCATAGATACGACATAAAGCCAGAATCACTTCAAACTGATCTCTATTTATTTTTAAAACATCTTTATAGGTTTCAATGGCCTTATCTAGAAAGCCACCCTTATCAAAGTCAACTGCTAATTCTTTTAAGGCCCTTAGACGAGTAGATTCATTTATATTCTCTCTTGCAATAAGTGAGCGATGAATAGAAATTGCTTTATCAATTTCACCATTACTTCTAAAGAGTCCTCCCAGAGCAAAGTATGTCTCGATGGTTTCTCTATTAAGATCAACCGCATTCAAGAACTCCTTAATCGCCAAGTCTTTATTCCCAGAAATTAGGTATTGAGTTGCATTTAAGAATATCTTTGATTGAGCTTCAAAAATACTATTACGGTATTTTTTAGAAAGCTTAACTCCACTCTCTCTCTCAATAACATAATGATAAACAAAGACGAGAGTAAGCAGTATCGCGATGACTGCTAAAAGGTGTTCTTTAATAAAAGTTAATATTGTAACTGTATCCAAGGATATCCTATTGTTTATAAATTAATAATGGAATCTGATTATTCATGACACCATATTTAAAGTCCTGAACAGTCTCTTCGATCCCTTCAAGTACTTCCATAAAAGTAAGTTTCTTTTTAAGTTTAATGAATTTAAATCCAAATTTTTCTTTTAAGTTAAGCTCTTTATGAACTCTCCTACCTGCTTCATACATACCAGCAAGTTCATCCACGAGACCTCTCTCAACTGCACCCTGTCCAGAATAAATCTGACCTTGAGCATATTCTCTTAGTCCGTCTAATCCACCTTTGATTTTCTTTTCACGAACTTTGTAAATATCCATTATGAACTGCTCATGAACATTCTCAATCATCTCAGTCATTAATAGTCTTTCTTCATCCGTCATCTGTCTCGCAGCTGAGCCAATATCTTTATACTTTCCGGCCTTAATTACTTCTGGTTTTACTTTGGCCCATTCATATACTTTTGATAAATCCATAAAGTTCATGATGACCCCGATTGATCCTGTTAATGCACCTGCATTTGCATAAATCTTGCGACAAGCAGCACCTATATAATAACCTCCACTGGCCGATACTGCTCCAAAAGAGGCATAAACAGGTTTAACATCTTTATCAATACGTCTAATTTCCTCATAGATTTCTTGAGTCGGACCAACAGCTCCTCCCGGAGAATTGACTCTTAAAAGAATTGCTTTTATTTTCTTATCTTTTTCTGCCTTTAGTAGCTTTTCAATAGTGGGCTTGGCTTGCATGATAACCCCCTCAACTTCTACAACGGCAATTGGCTTATCTTTAGAACCATCCATATCACCTAATTGAGTTGCCCCCTTCAAATTAGAAATTGTATAAAAGGCGAAGATCATAAATATGAAAAAAAGAATTCCAATCAAAATGAAAATTCCAACTATACCCCTTGAACGATTTTCAGCCACACTTACTCCAATACTGTTAAAGTTTAAAAATATTCTTTAATTATAAACATTTAGGACGAAAATTGAAGCAGGGATATGCCTTAGCACTTTTTTCTGGAGTGAATTAATCCACTAATATTCTTAAGTAACTTAAGTTTGTTTAATTTTTTGATACCTATTAAAGAATTCACAGTTAATTCCGATAAAGTAACGAGGTTTATTACAAATCTATGGAGTCGATATGAGATTTTATTTAACTTTATTATTTATTTTAAGTGCTATCACTGTTCAAGCAAAGGTGGTTAAGCCTTTATTGGACCATGATTTATCTCATCGCTATGATTCGAATTTTGAAGAATCTGATCGTTCAATAGCAGGTGATAAACCAGAACCAGTTGATCAAGTAAATGAGGATGAAAATTGGGAATACGCAGACGATCCAGAAGAGGAATCATCACGTAATCCAAGTGCTGCTGGTAAAACTTTTGAAAAAGAAAACGAAAACGGAATTAGATACTGGAAATACTAAGGGCAACTTTATGGAAAGTTTTATTGAAAAACTAAAAGATTATTTTCAAACACAGGATGGGATTTTTAAATCGCAGGATTCAAAGTACTTTTTATTTACTGCATTTAAATTAACAGCTGTCCCAATTGCTGCATTTACATTTGTCTTCTACTCACTTTGGTCAGTTCTTGAAATGAATTATAATTTCTTTGTGGCCAATGGTTTTGCAAGAGGAGATTTATTCAAAGAAGCTTTTGTTGATAAAGTTCTAATGAATATTACTGAGTATTTTTGGTATTTTGGATTTACAGTTGCTGGTGTTTTCATGTTTGGTCTAGGAGTTGCTTACTTTGCACTAAGACCGTTCAAAGAAATTGAGCAATTTGCTGATGAGTCACACGATGAGCCTGAACTAGAATTTGAATTAGATCAAATTAAATCTAAGAAAATTATCTATCAAGCTTCTAAGGTTTTATTTGACTACCTCTACCTTGTTAGAAATGAAATTAAAGGTGAGAAGATTCATATTCCAAAGTCATTATCTAAGATGAAAAAGCCATCAACGGATAAAGTCTTTATTCTACAATATGCCCTTCTAATGACAATTGTATGTATTGGTACTGGAATCCTACTGTTTACTTTTACTAATGATATCTATCAAGAAATTGTAAAAGCAGGACTTACATTACTTAATGGAAGTAAAACTGTTGCAACCTTTATGCAATTACAAGAAGAAACAATTAATTCTATCTATATTTTGGCCATGGCGATCAATACTTCTTTATATGTTTTCTTATCGAGAAACTTAATTAAGAGTGTTGACGGTGTATCGTATGCATTTGCTAGAGATATCATGCAAATTGTTAAAGGTGATGCAAATAAGCGAATCTTTCCTCGTTTTAGTGACCCTGGTAAGGCAGCGGCTCACTCTATAAATGATTATCTAAACCTAGTTTTAGGTGAACAAGTGACAATGAGTAAAGAAAGTACTGTGGATGAAAATGTCTTAGAGTTATTTGGACAAAATATTCCAAGAGAACATTGGTCTGAACTACCACCAAGCTTTATTGAACAATATCAAGATAGTGATGGTGAAGGTATTTATAATATTATTACCCCTAAAGGGTATAAGATAGAAAACCTCGATGAAGATCAGGTTATCAATCTAGTGCACGATCTAGAAAAGTACAAGAAAGCAGCTTAATTAAAATTAAACATTTATTATGATAGTGGTGCCTCAGTTTGAGGCACTTCTTTTTTGCGAATCTCTACCGAATTATCCCAAAGATTTAATTTCTCATACTCTGATTTTAACTGGCCACAAGCAGCTAAGATGTCCTCACCTTTTGTTGCTCTAATCGTACAAGTAAATCCTTTTTGACACATTTGATCCATAAACCAAAGAATCTGTTTATTAGATGGTCTCTTATAATTACTATCTGGATACTCATTAAATGGTATAAGATTAATTTTTGATTCACTTCTATTTAAAAGCTTAGCGAGTGCATCCACATCACTTTTCTTATCATTTACACCTGCTATTAAAAGATACTCATAAGTAATTCTACGGTGTGCTTTTAATGGAATTGTTTTAATTGCATCAAATAGTCTTTCTAAATCATAGTTCTTATTAATTGGCATCAACTCAGTTCTTGTATCATTATGAGCTGCATGTAATGAGATTGCTATATTCACAGGTGGAAAGTCATGAAGCATTTTTATTTTTGGAACAAGCCCTGAGGTAGAAAGAGTTACCTTTCTTTGTCCAAGTCCAAAAATATTTTGATCTAAGAAGTTCTCAGTTGCGGCCTTTACATTTTTATAATTATGAAGCGGTTCACCTTGTCCCATAAAAACGATATTTGTTAAGCGTTCATCTGGGTGTACATTTTCTTTTAACCAAAGAGTGACTGCGAAAAACTGTCCTGTAACTTCTCCGGCCCTTAAATGTCTTTTTAGACCCATCGTACCTGTATGACAGAAAGTACATCCAATAGCACAACCTACTTGAGAAGAAATACATTGAGTTAAGCGATTTCTTGCTGGAATCACGACTGTTTCAACTGTTTCCCCATCCTCAAATTTAACTAGAAATTTTCTGGTACCATCTACCGATTGAATATGAAAAATGACTTCAGGCAGAGTAAAACTATAATTTTCTCGAATAAACTCACGACACTTTTTTGAAACGTTTTGCCAATTATCCATATTAAACTCATGTTTCTTATAGACCCAGTCTAATAATTGCTTGGCAACGAATTTTTGAAATCCAGCTTCAACAAGCTGGTCGTTTAAATCTGTAGCAGTTTGATCAAAGAAATTTTTCATGTTGTGTATGTAGTCACAAACTTTTGAAATGACAAGGGTTTAAGTAAAATATACTGATGCTAAGTAGCTGAAATGATTAGTTGAAGAGTTTATTAAATATATTATTCTTCTTTTTACTCTGATCAGGGTTTTCAATGATATTACCATAGCGTCTAAATATCTCTCGAAAGCCACGGATATCTGAACAAGTATCAAGCCCAATATTATAATCCTGGGTTGAGAGAATAAAGACCTCAGGTGCCTGAACTTCCTTACAAATATCCAGTGCAAATTGGCCTAAATCATCATGAGTCTTAAAAAGATAAGCATCTTTATTATGAAATCGGTAAGCTTGATAGACATTACTCAGAGTATTTGTATGTATCTCTCCCGCATCTGAAAAGAACATTAATACTTCGTATTGAGCTTCATCCTCACCTTTTTCAACGACTTTATACAGACAATTTAGGTTTAAATTATTTCTCATAATTACTCGTAATATCCATAGTCAATTGCAACACTTCCACCAGGTAGTAGTTCAACCTCTACTCCTAATGTATTTGATCGCATGTTTACATTTTTTTCATCTACTGTTTTTAAAAGTGCAAAGTTCTTATGATTAGGAATTTGAACTTTCTTCTTATAGCTTGTTGTATTGTATAAGAATAAGCGTCTAATCTCTTGGTAATTTAGCTCATAAGCATTTGAAGTCCGTGATTTCCAAAAATTATAAACGGCTTCATCTCCTTGCACATCCATATGATGAATTCCAAGAAAATTTATAATCGTATCCCAAAAATTATGTCTCTTTATTGTAGGAGTATTAATTAACTTATCACCTTCATAAGCGATAATAACACCTTCACCTAACTTAGCTTTCTCTACATTTGTCACATAGTTAACTTTTTCAATTTGAATATCGTTTTCAATAAAAAAGTTAGAAAAACGGCCTAGGAGTTCAGGCTTCGCATTACTCTTATCAACTAAGATTTTTCCACCATTAAGAAAGTATTTAATCAGAGAGGAGACTCCACTTAAATCCATCTCAGATAATTTAAAGCAATATACTTTTTGATCAACTTCTTCATAATCAAACTTAATTTCTTTTTTAACTCGATAACACCAAGAGTATCTTCTTTTAATATATTGTAAAAATCCTGTGTCCATTGCAGAGTTCACACTTGTATAAAGATTAAAAAATATCAGTGAAGTTAAGTTCATATCATAGTCATCTTCATAGAGTTCATCTTCTCGATGTGACTGAATAAACTGAGTACTAATAATATCTGTAAGTGCTTGTGACACTGGTGATTGCTTAACCTTAGGTGAAAGCAGGGCTGAATTAGGAACGTAGTCATTTACAACCATTTCAAATAAAGGTTGAAAGAAGTGACTATAATGCTCCCACAAGTCACTGCTGCGAGAGAAAATATCTTTTGTACTGGCTCCAAGAAAGCAGTAGTTCAATACTCCTCCCCAAGATCCACCAAGATTTTCTTCTGCTACTTGCTTATAAAGATTCTTAATTTGATTAGCATATTCAATTTTCTGATCTGCTTCTGATAACACTGGATAATCTTCACTCCCCTCTACATTCTGATTACGATCAGTTTGCATCTGTTTTAGATAGCGAGAAAAACCTTGTTGAAAGACTATTGAATTATCATGAAAGAATGAAATCGGTTGATTCTTCTTATTTAAGTAGAAACAATCAACACCAAGCACTTCTGCATCAATTCCCTCTCTGATAAAGAATTGACCAAGACTCCATATATACTTGCGATAAGATTGAAATATTCTTGGATCATAAAAAGAATATAACTTATTTATGCGTCCATCATTATCGACAACTGCATGTGCCAAACCGTCTTCATCAATAAGCATATTTCGAGCAAGAAAACTTGGAAGGCCTCCATTGGGAAGAAATGGAGCAGGGGTTATTGGTAGAACAAAAGAAATCTCACGCCCAACACTTTTAACCACTTCATATAAACGTTTAAGATCTGTTTCTGGACGCATTGTGCCAAAATCAAATTGTTCAGGGTTCTCATTATGTAAACCCCAGTACAATGGAATAAAAATAGGATTTGAACCCTTATAGTCCCTTAATTTAGACTCCCATAAAGAAGGAGAAGTTCTCCAAAAAAAGAACCAATTCTCGCTTGGAAACACCGTGTCGTATTCACGTATTTCAGGGGTTGTCAGTTGCAAGTGACCTCCATTTCATGCACTTTCCCAAATTGTATCAAAAAAATTACATGTTTAACTAGTGTATTTTTACAAAGTATCTGACAAAGTAGGTAAAATATGTGAGTAATTTAAAATAAGAATACAAAAAAGGATAATGACAATGTGGTATTTCACAGATGAACAAAAACAATTAGTTGATGTTTGTGCAAGCTTTGCCAAAAACGAAATCGCTCCTCATGCTGAAAAACATGACACGGATGAAACATTTAATATTGATGCTTTCAAGAAGATGGGTGAACTTGGACTCTTGGGTATCACAGCTGATCCAGAATATGGTGGTGCCGGTATGGGCGCGACAGCAGCCACAATTGTTATGGAAGAATTTGGAAAGGCATGTCCGGGTTTAACTCTTTCATACCTAGCCCACTCTATGCTTTGTGTGAATAATATCGAAACAAATGCTTCAAAAGAACAAAAAGAAAAATATTTACCGAAACTAATTACAGGTGAACATATTGGTGCCATGGGAATGAGCGAACCTGGTTATGGTAGTGATGCAGTTGGTATGCAATGTAAGGCCACTAAAAAAGACGATCATTATTCAATCACAGGTAATAAAATGTGGATTACAAATGCTCAGTACGCAGATGTTGTCTACCTATACACGAGAACTGGAAGTGCAAGAAAAGACTTAACAACTTTTATCGTTGAAAAAGGAATGGATGGTTTTTCAGTTAGTAAAGAAATTCACAAGATGGGAATGCGTGGTAGTCCAACTGGTGAACTTACATTTGAAAACTGTAAAGTTCCTCTAGAAAACCGTGTTGGCGAAGAAGGTGATTCAGTTCACCACATGATGAGAAACTTAGAAATCGAAAGACTTACCATTGCTGGTATTTCTCTGGGGATTGCTCAAGCTTGTGTTGATCAATGTATCAAGTATGCCAATGAAAGAGAACAATTTGGAAAAACACTTGGTAACTTTCAATTAATTCAAAAAATGATTGCTGAAATGGCAACGGAAACAGAGATGATGAGAACTTTCTTATATGATTCTTGTAAATTATGGGATGAAGGAAAAGTTTCAAACACAAGAGCGGCCATGGTTAAATTACAATTACCAAAGATGGCAACAAAGATTGCTCTAGATGCAATACAATTACATGGTGGCTATGGATACTCAAGAGAGTTTCCTGTTGAAAAGCTACTTAGAGATAATAAGTTAAATGAAATTGGTGCTGGTACAAATGAAGTAATGATTATGATCATTGCAAAAAACCTTCTCAACCAAATGAAGTAA